>JBJTMW010000164.1:0-33239 GCA_046070715.1 Aquirufa sp.
CAACAATTTACAATTCTCCATTTGGGAGGATTTCGAAAGCGCCTTAGCCGCTTATTTTCAAGTAGAAGCCGCAGCCCTTTGTTCATCAGGCCTTGCTGCCGCCCAAATCGCGGTACAATACGCCCAACAAAAAGGCTTAACACTAAACCTAGCACCTCAGGCACATCCAGCGTTATGGCGCCATCCACATACACCTTTTCCAGGAAGCTACAGAGATTGGTTATCCACCCATCAAAAAGGTCAAATCCTCGCCTCTGACGGCATCGGATCTCCTTGGATCAACACCTTCGATTTCTCTTTTACCACGACGATGGATCCGAGTAATTATTTGATCGTAGACGAGTCCCATCGAGCTGGAATTCAAGATATTCGCATTTCCTGTGCTGGACATCTTTTACAAACCATTTCGCTCTCGAAAGCCTTCGGACTTCCCGCTGGCATCATTTTAGGTTCCGCTGCCGACATAGAAGAAATAAAGAAAGATTCGTTTTGGGTGGGCTCATCTCCCCCCAATCCTGCCTTTTGTTTTGCGGGTTTACATTCGATGGAAGCTTACCAAGAACAAAGTATAAAAAGCAGGGCCTTAGCGGATCGCTTCGCAGATAATCTCCACGGATTTGAGGTCCCAGTGACCTATGTACCAGGTTATCCCGCTTTCTGCTCCAAAGCTCCTGGATTATTCGAACACCTGAAATCAGCTGGACTATTAGTGAATCATTTTGCCTATCCAGACATCACGGCGCCTCCCGTTTGTCGTGCCATCTTGCCAGCCTGCTTGACCTTAGAAGATATCGATACCATTACCGATGCCATCAAAAGCTATGCCTAAATACCTTTTCCTATTCCTGATTAGCATGAGTACATTCGCTCAAAAACCCGCCAATATACTGGAGCATTTATTGCTAACTAACCCAGATAAATTCAAAAAATTAACGGATAACCCAGAAAAATACCGCCTCCAGATCCTCTATACGCAGATCGATCGCGATGCGAAGAACAAACCCAGCCTGACCACCTATTCTTATCGGGCAGATTCGAATGAATACTTTTATCCAGCGAGCACCGTGAAATTAGCCGCTAGCGTTTTGGCCTTAGAAAAACTGAATGCCTTAAAAATAGATAAATCAACAACTCTCCTCACCTTAAAAAACCGTCCCTCTCAGTTAGAAATCAAAACAGATTCCACCGCTAAATCCGGTTTACCGAGTATCGAACACTATATTAAAAAGATTTTATTAGTGTCTGATAATGAGGCCTATAATCGGCTGTATGAATTCTTTGGCCAAAGACCCTTTAACGAAACGATGCTTTCCAAAGGATTCAAAGGCGTGCGCCTCACTCACCGTTTACAGACTCCACTCCCACGCTTAGAGAATCAATACACGAACCCGATTCAATTGCTAGACGCATCAGGCAAAGTCATCTACAATCAACCAGAGGCCTTTAACGACTCACCGTACAGCGCTACAGCGCCTATTTTACTAGGCAAAGGGACAATGAGTGAGGCGGGTGTAGTGGAAGATAAACCCTTGGACTTTAGTTTAAAAAATGCGTATCCTTTGCAGGCACAACATGATTTTTTGAAACGATTGATGCTACCTGAGGCATTCCCAGCGAAAGACCGATTCCAACTTAAAAAAGAGGATTATGCCTTTCTTTACCGCTATATGTCGATGTATCCCACGGAATCGAAAGATCCTGTGTACACCGAAGAGTTCGCTACTTATTGCAAATTCCTCTACTATGGATCTGAGAAAAATGCGCCATTAAACTCCTCAATGCGTATTTTTAACAAGGTAGGTGATGCCTATGGATTCTTGTTAGATAATGCCTATGTGGTGGATTTCGACAAGAAAATTGAATTTATCGTGACTGCCGTCTTGCTTTGCAATGAAGACGAGATCTTCAATGACGAGAAATACGATTACGATACGATTGGATTCCCCTTCTTTAAAGACCTAGGTCAAGTTATCTACGATTATGAGGTTAAACGACCTAAAAAGCACTTGCCTAATCTAGATCACCTACACTTCAACTACGCGAATTAAGCTTTTCGTCTGGAATACCAAAGAACTCCAATGCCAAAAAGGACAGCGGGTATAGACAGAATTTGGCCCATATTCAAGGTCAAACCATTTTCAAACGAACTCTGATTCTCTTTTAAAAATTCATAAAAGAAACGCAGCGTAAACAGGATAATCATAAAAAGTCCCGTCAAAAGCCCATGAGGAGTATTTTGTTTTTGACGATTCCAAATCCAAAGCAAAAAAGCAAAAATCACTAGACAAGACAACGCCTCGTACAATTGCGATGGATGGCGAGGAACCACAAAAGCCGCTAATCCACTTGGATTAAATTCATAATCCCGCATAAATTTGAATCCCCAAGGCAAATCAGTAGGTTTTCCGATGATCTCGGAATTCATCAAATTTCCGAAACGTATAAAGAAACCGGCTAATGCCGTCGCAATCACGATTCGATCCGTTACATACAAATACGACTGATCTTTGTGTTTCTTCACATATAAATAATAGGCTGTAAATAAACCAATGGCGGCTCCGTGAGAGGCCAAACCCGAAAAGGGTGGTGTAATCATTTGGATGAAAAAACGGACAGGATCTGCTAAAAGTAAAGGGAATTCATAGAAAAAATAATGCCCCATTCGAGCTCCAGCTACTGTTCCTACCATCGTATACAATAACAATTGATCGGCTTGCTCTACTGATCTCCCCTCTTTTTTGAACATATAACTAACGACCTGAAAACCGGCCAAAAATGCCAAGGCAAAACAAAAGCCATACCAACGGATAGGGAATCCCAATAAGGTAATAATAGTCGGATCAGCGTTCCACTCAATAAATAATAAGCTCATAGTCTTGAAGTCTTTCGTTCAAAATTAAACATTATTTCTTTGAGTTCTTCACTAAAACCTGGATAGTCTTCTTGAATAATTTAGCGGGATACAATCGATGCGGAAAGCCTAAAGACAAGGCTTGAAAGCTACAAAAAACGAGTAATAAAACGATTAGATAACGTTTTTTCATGTTGGTTTGTTGAATCTTCTGCAAAGATATAAAACAAAAGGTACTTTGCAATACAAGGTACTATAATTTATCAAGTTACTGATAATTTTGTAGTCTAGATGCGCCCGTTCGTCGATTGGTTGCTCCACTTCTTCCTTTTTTCAAATGAGTCCTATATTATTGCATCAGATTAACCGTTTGATAAACCGAATCAAATCTGAAAAATATGAAAACGAAAATTTCTTTGCTCGCCTTAGTTTCTGTTCTCGCATTAAATGCTTGCACCAAAGACCAAAATGTAGATCCGCAAAACGCTGCTACATTAGCCCCTCAAGATGTTCCCGTATTAGTGACTCAAGCGGTAAGCACCGTTTATCCGAAAGCAACAGCTGTTGACTATTCAGCACTGCAAACGAATTCACTTTACGTTGCTAATGTAACCACTACCACCACAGAAGCTCAAGTCGTGGTTTCCAATAAAGGGCTTATTAAAGAAGAAGCTGTAAAAATTGCTAAAACGGATTTACCTGCAGCTGTTATCTCCTATTTAGACACTAATTTCCCAGGCGCCACTTTTGAACATGCATCCAAAAAGACGAAAGGGGATAAATTAGGTTTCCGTGTTGAATTAATTTTCAATAATGAGCACTATTCTGTTTTCTTTGATCAAACAGGTGCATTCTTGAGCCAAGTTACTGGTTTACAAGGAAAACCGGGAAAGAAAGGACCTGCACCTGCTGCCACTGATTTGGCTTTAACGGACCTTCCCGCTCCAGTTCAAGCGGCTATCAATGGAATGACGTTCAAACGCGCTATTTTAACAAAAGATCCAAACGGCGTAGCTATTTACCATATTCATGTAGATAAGGCTGGGGTACCTTTTGATCTAGATATTGATGCGAATGGAAACATTTTGAAATCGAAAGAGATGAATCAAAAAGGTCCTGCTTTCGCGAAGATCGACTTAACACAATTGCCTGCTGGTTTAACATCATTCTTAAATACCAATGCAGCAGGTTTTAAATTAGATTATGCTGTGGCTATCACAAAGGACTCAGTAATCATTGAATACCATGTGGGTGTGACTATCGGTACTGCGAAAAAAGAGTTCCACCTAGATGCAAACTTCCAATTATTACCTAACCCTCCGGCGGGTCAGGGTGGACCTGGACATAATCCTCCAGCCTTAGCGATTACTAATTTAACAGCGAATGATTTACCTGCTGCGATTAAGACCTATTTGACGACAAATTATGCAGGTTGGGCATTCGTGAAAGGAGCAAGCGCAGCCGTAGATAATGTAGTGAAGGATTACCATTTGATCATTGAAGTGGCAACGAAGAAATACATGCTTGAGTTTGACGGAAACGGAGCATTCAAAAAGGCGATTGCCTTATAAGATTAATAATTTGAGGTTGTTAAAAAAGGCTTGCAATTGCAAGCCTTTTTTATGTTCTTAGGGTATGCAAAACATTGAACCTTCCTTCCAATGGGAATCCAGCTATGTCGCGGCACGCGATAAAAAATCCCCTTTTTTTGGCAGACATTATTCTGAAACAACCTACGAAAATGATATTTATGGCTATTACATTCATCCACTTTGGGATGATATAGGCTCAGAGACACTCTTTTGTAAGATTTTATACACGGATTATGCAGCAAAATATACGATTATCGAATTGTTTGGAGAATGGAATGATACGTTGCACAATGATGTGATGCATTTGAAACGGACGGTCGTAGATCATTTCGTCGATGCGGGGATTAAGCATTTCATTCTTGTAGGGGAAAATGTGTTGAATTTTCATGGATCATTTGAGGATGATTATTATGCGGAATGGTTTGAGGATGTGGAGGATGGCTGGATTGCGGCGATGCATTTTGCGCCTTTTGTAGAGGAAGAATGGACCAAATATAAGATTGATTATTACCTGAATTTTGGGGGAAACCTGCAAATACCGAACTGGAGAACCCTAAAACCGGAGATGATCTTTTTTATGATCGACAAACTATTGAAAAGACGATTAAATCCGTAAATTCGTACAAACCTATTTAAACACATGAAAAAATTATTCCTTTTGACCTTGCTGTGTGCAGGTCTATTCTCTTTTGCGGTTAATGCGAAAAAAACCGATACCCGTTATTTTGAAATGCGCATCTACTATTGCCATCCTGGCAGATTAGACGCCTTAATTCAACGTTTCACGAATCACACGACGAAGATTTTTGAAAAACACGGCATGACAAACGTGGGTTATTGGATTCCCACAAACAATACGGACAATGCCTTGTATTACATTTTAGCCTATCCATCTCAAGCGGCTAGAGATTCCTCTTGGAAACATTTCAGCAGCGATCCGGAATGGCGAGAAGTGGCAAAAAAATCAGAAGAAACAGGCAAAATTGTGGCTAAAGTGACGAGTGTTTTCATGAATGCAACCGATTTTAGCCCTAAAATCAAGCCATCAGGTGGTCCCGTGGACCAAGTGTTTGAACTACGTACGTATAGCCAATTGCCTGGTAGAAACCCAGCCATCTTAGCACGATTCAGAGATCATACGATGAAGATTTTCAGATCGCATGACATGAAAAACATCGCCTATTTCACCACCATCGAAAAAGATCCGGCAGTGCAAAGTAAATTAGTGTATTTAATCGCACACAGCTCTGAAGAGGCTGCAAAGTCTAATTGGACTGGCTTTATCAATGACCCGAAATGGAAACAAGTAGCCGCCGATTCTGAAAAAGATGGAAAGATTGTTGAAAAAATCGAGTCGATCTTTATGAGTCCTACTTCGTTCTCAACTATTCGTTAAGCACTATGCCATTCATTAAAAAAGCACCGCTCCTATTCCTAGGTGGGATGATCAGCCTTGTGAGCCTAGGCATCCCTAAGATGATTAAAAACAAGAGAATCATCTCTGATTCCGTGCAAACCAAAGTTGCTACGCTACAAGTCCCAGAAGGGCTAGAAGTAAAACTTTTCGCAGCGGAACCGATGTTGATTAATCCGACGAATATCGATGTAGATTCGAAAGGCCGCGTTTGGGTGTTAGAGGCGTATAATTACCGACCAGGAATCAATGGCAATCCTACGAACCCGCAAGGAGACCGCATCCTCATTTTAGAGGATACGAATGGGGATGGCCAGGCAGATAGCCGAAAAGTGTTTTACCAATCGCCTGAGATCAATGCACCGCTGGGCATTGCGGTATTAGATTCCATGGTGATTGTATCCCAAAGCCCTTACATCTGGAAAATGTTCGATGATAACCGCGATGGGAAAGCTGATCGCAAGGAGGTCATGTTCTCTGGCATTGGAGGGGATCAACATGATCATGGGGCACATGCCTTTACTTTTGGACCGGATGGGAAATTGTATTTTAACCTGGGGAATGAAGGTAAGCAATTGTTAGATGCCAAAGGAAATCCGGTCTTGGATCAAGATGGCGACCCGATTGGGCCTAAGAAATACCGCCAAGGAATGGTGTTCCGTTGCAATATGGACGGAAGCCAAGTCGAGGTTTTGGGGCATAATTTTAGAAATAATTACGAGGTGGCGGTGGATTCCTATGGGGCACTTTGGCAATCAGATAACGATGACGATGGAAACAAAGGGGTGCGCATTAATGCCGTCTTCGAGCATGGAAACTACGGTTATGTAGATGAAATGACGGGTGAGGGCTGGTATGTCAATCGCACGAATATTGAAAAAGAAATTCCATTACGTCACTGGCATTTAAATGACCCAGGCGTTGTGCCTAATTTACTACAAACGGGTGCTGGTTCTCCTACCGGAATGATGATTTACGAGGGAAATTTATTACCTCCCCTCTTCCAAAATCAAATGATTCATGCAGATGCGGGCCCTAACGTGGTTCGTTCTTATGCTACCACACCGCTGGGCGCAGGATACGAGGCAAGAATCAATAACCTGATTACTTCGCGAGATCAATGGTTTAGACCGGCAGACGTAGCTGCGGCTCCGGATGGTTCTCTTTTTGTGGCGGATTGGTACGATCCGGGTGTGGGTGGCCATCAGGCGGGAGATCAGGCCAAAGGTCGTATTTACCGAATCGCCCCAAAAGGACACGCGTATAAAAAAACAAACTTTGATTTAAGTACGCCCGAACTAGCTTTTAAAGCATTAGAGAATCCAAATTTAGAAATCCGTTTTCTGGCTTTTCAGGCATTGAAAAAAATGGGAAATAAGGCTGAAACCGTATTAGAAAATGCATTCAACACGAATGAAAATCCGCGATTTAGAGCGCGTGCATTTTGGGTATTGAATCAAGGATCACGTTCGAATGAGTTTATTCAAAAAGCCTTCGATCAAGCAAACCCCAACCTGAAAGCCATGGCGATTCGCGCGGCTAAACAAAAACCTTTCGCGGAATGGTCCGCACTCGCAGCGAAGGCGGTAAAAGACCAACACGCGTCTGTCAGACGTGAATTAGCGATCGCCTTGAGACATTTATCTGGAGAAGAGGTAAATCAAGTATGGGCGAGTCTAGCGATGCGCCATAACGGCACAGATCGCTGGTATTTAGAGGCTCTAGGTATCGGTGCAGATGGCAATTGGGACGAACGTTTTAATGCCTATGCCGCCTTAAAACCAGAAAATTCAAAGGGATATGCGGATATCGTGTGGAGAGCTAGAACAGAAAAAGCGCTTCCGGCTTTGATCGAACTAATCGGAAACACGAAATCATTAGCCTACTTCCGTGCCCTAGACTTTATGCCGGGTGAACAGAAATCAGCGGCTTTATTTAGTTTAATAACAGGCAAATTTGCCACGGATTTAAGCGCCCAATTAGAAGCGGTGCGCCACATGAAACCTACCTACATTGCTTCACATCCAGAAGTAAAGTCGATGCTTTCGAGTTTATTAAAGCAAATCGATGGCAAGCAATACCTAGAATTAGTCGATTATTATCAATTAAAGGAAGAAAGCCCACGTGTTTTAGGAATGATTTTAGCCGGAACCGAATCATCTAAAGCGGGTCAAGTGCTGTATAATTTGCCAGGCGGTGCGGAATTAATTCGTACGAAATTCCATGCGGGGAAAGAAACAGAACAATTAGCCCTGATCGAATCCTTGCGCTACCAAGGAAAAACAGAATCCGCTCAATTATTATATGAGGCAACCGTAAATCCCAAATGCAGCAAATCGGTACAAATGCAAGCGGCACGCGTGATTGGGAATGCCTATCCCACGGAGGAATTTGTCTTGGATTTATTGGAGAAAAAGAAAATCGCAACTGCCTATATTCCTTTAGTAGTAGAAAGTCTTCAAAAAGCGTGGAGAAAGTCCATTCGAATGAAAGCAAATAGTTATTTAGACAAACATCAAACTGAATCCAAGAAAGCACATCCTGCAATGGCAGAATTAATTAAAATGTCAGGAGATGCGGTGAAAGGTAAAGTCGTCTTTACGAATTCCTGCGCGATGTGTCATGTGGTCAATAATGAGGGAATTGATTTTGGCCCGAAACTGAGTGAAATAGGCTCCAAATTATCGAAAGAAGGAATGTATATGTCCATCTTACATCCTAATGCGGGGATTGGATTTGGGTATGAAACGTTTGAAATAAAAACAAAATCAGGGGATAGCTACCAAGGAATCATTGTCTCCAAAAACGAAACAGATATCGTATTACGCATTCCAGGTGGAATCGTGAAAAGCTTTAAAACATCCGCTTTAAAATCGTACAAGCAATTACCGGAGTCCTTAATGCCAGAAGGTTTAGCCGATGGCATGAGCACGCCAGAGCTTGTCGATTTAATGGAATATTTGTCCACTTTAAAGAAGAAATAAGATGAATCGCCGTGATTTTGCCTCCATCTTAGGAGCTAGTTTATTGATTCCCTCGTTTTCGAAAGGATCTACATTGGCGCGCGAAAAGCCATTTGAATTGAACTATGCCCCCCATTTTGGAATGTTTAAAAACCACGCTGGACCTAGTGAACTGGATCAATTGCAATTTATGTATGATCAAGGGTTCACTGCGCTAGAGGACAATGAACTCATGGAGAGACCGGTAGCTTTACAAGAGAAAATCGGGGAGAAATTAGCTAAGCTCAACATGAAAATGGGCGTCTTTGTGATCAAATTCGACGGTTTCTTTGATAAGCAAACGATGACTACGGGCAAAAAGGAATGGACGGATTTATTCCTGGCCTCTTGCAGGAAGGCAGTAGAAACTTCCAAACGCGTAAATGCGAAATGGGCGACGGTCGTTCCGGGTAATTTCACCCGGGATCTTCCGATCGGTATTCAAACAGGTCACGTCATTGATAACTTGAAACGTGCGGTAGAAATCTTAGAACCTGCTGGTTTAACGATGGTTCTTGAGCCTTTGAGCGACAATCCTGACTTATTTTTACGTTTTTCAGATCAAACCTACAGCATCTGCCGGGCGGTGGACTCCGCTTCCTGCAAAATCCTATTTGACATGTATCACATGCAACGAAACGAAGGAAATCTGATCGCTAATATGGATAAATGTTGGGATGAAATTGCCTATTTCCAAATAGGTGATAATCCAGGACGCAAAGAACCCAGCACCGGTGAGGTAAATTACCAAAACATTTTCAAGCACCTAAAACAAAAAGGATATTCCGGCGTTTTAGGGATGGAACACGGAAATTCAAAGCCGGGAAAGGAAGGAGAACTCGCTTTAATCGAGGCGTATCGCAAATCTGATGTCTAATATTTGCATTTCTAACTTTTAATTTAGACATTCGCTTAATTATCTAATTAAGATGGACGCAACATTCAAAGCAATCAACGACCCTACCCGGAGAGAGATCTTGCAATTCTTAGTCAATGGCCCTCAAAACGCCGGACAAATTGCTAGTCAGTTTGATATGAGTAAACCGAGCATTTCGCATCATTTGGATCTGTTAAAACAGGCCAAACTGATTCAAGCGGATAAAAAAGGACAATTCATTGAATACAAACTTGATAAAACCGGATTTGAAGTCATTCATACTTGGTTCAAATCGTTCTCTACCTATTTTGAATTCCCCAAGCCTAAAATTAGAATCGAAATTTAATCTGTTTTATGATGTCTCTTCACCTACCCAGCACATTCCAATTTATACAATCATATTTACCCGCTAACACGAAAAGCCTAGGAATTACTACGCTTTCGAAGCGCAATTTCTTCCAATCTATCGGTGATTTTTTTGCTGAGAAATCAGGCAAAAAGCGTGTTTCCTATGTAGCCGTAGGCGATGACTTTATCACACAATTACATTTTCAGGGAGAAAGCTTAATCGCTGAAAAAACGATTCAATTAGCTCAATTAGATCATTTTTATGTATCGGAAGGCCAAACGCCGGATGGAATCATCCACCATTTATCTTGCGATGCCACTGTTATCGTTTCAGCAAAGAAAAGGGAAGACTACCACATCAAAATCCTTCCTTGCCTGTTAGGCGAAAACGCTAGCAATGTGCAAGCGATTCAGAGCATTCAGTGGGCACAAGAATCTAAGAAGGTGTTGACAGAAATCTTAAAAGGCTGGCCGGCACAAATCGCGAAACAAAAAGCGGAAGCAAGCGCTTAGTTATTCGGAGACTTTTTCATCCACTTTTAAGTCAAACAGCTCTTTCGAGGTAATGGCGACTAGGCTAACCAAGACCATCGTCACACCCGCTCCAATCAAAACGGAAGGAACGGTCCCAAAAACCTTAGCGGCCACGCCTGATTCAAAGGCGCCCATCTCATTCGAGGTACTCACGAAAACGCCATTCACAGAGGATACGCGCCCCCGCATTTCGTCTGGGGTATAGAAACGTAAGACGGTTTGGCGGATGACCACAGAAATGGAATCAAAGGCACCTGTAAAAAATAACGCAGTCACAGAAAGCCAAAAATTCGTCGATAAACCAAAAACAAAAGTCGCTAATCCAAAACCAGCAATGGCTAAAATCAAATTCCTCCAGGCGTGTTTTAGTGGTGGGAAATAGACCAACGTAACCATGGTCACCACAGCTCCCACCGAAGGTGCGGCACGTAAAATTCCTAATCCCTCCGCCCCTACTTTCAATATATCTTCCGCAAAAATAGGCAGGATAGCTATCACGCCTCCAAACAACACGGAAAACAAATCCAATGAAATGGAATAGAGGATTATTTTTGTCTTGAATACATAGGCAATCCCTTCTCGCAAACTGTGCCAAATCGATTCATGTTGAACCGTTTTCACGGGAACGGGCCTGTTTTCGATTTGGAAAATACAAAACATCACACCTAACAATAGCGCGATCACCGTGATCAAGGAACCCGATAAACCGGCATAAGCATACAAAAAACCCGCCACACCAGGCCCTAAAATGGAGCCTAACTGCCAAAATGAACTATTCCAGGTGGCTGCATTCGCAAAAACCTCCTTAGGTACTAAGAATGGGTTCAATGAAGAGGCGGCAGGGCTGAAAAAACCTTTGGAAAGACCAATGATAAAAATAACCGCATAAATCGAATAGACATGAAAATCAGGATCAATCGACGTTAACTGCGTGCTGGCATACCACAAATAAACAGAGGATGCGATAATCATCGAAAGCGTCACCTGCATGATCGTTTTCTTGTCACGGTTATCCGCAAAATGCCCCCCAAATAAAACCAACGATATAAAAGGCACAGCCTCTGCCAAGCCAATCAAACCCAGCGATAAGGGATTATGCGTAATCTTATAAATTTCATAGGCTAAAACCACTTCTTGAATTAACAAGGCAATGGTAAAAAGCGTATTTCCAGCCACATAAGCCCGAAACTCTGGAAAATGCAAGGCTTTGTAGGCGTCTTTATGTTGAAAAAATCCCATGTAATAAGTAGAAAAGTGGACTCCAAAACGCCAAATCTCCCCAAAAGCGTCTTCGTTCTGAAAGAGCCGTACGAGATAATAGGAACGTTATCCCAAATGTAACCAAAAAAGGTAAGACGATGAAGAGATCCTGGGTGGCCGCATAAATCCCGCTGAGTAGACCCAACAGCATCCATTCCGTTTTTCTCAATCTAGCGGAATAGAAAACACTCGAAGATTCGATTAAGTTAAAAAAACACAGGTTTTGGTAAGCTAAAGCCATTAATGGCAACAAGAGGAAAATCGACTTGGGTTCGCGCACCCACACCACTAAGCCCACACCCAGGGCATATAATACCGCTGTAAAAAGCTCTTTTTCCAAGCGTAATCGGCCTTTGTGCCAGGCAAAGGCATAGCCTAAAACCAGCAACAAAAGCGAAAATCCGGCAAGCAGGACCTGAGTGCTTTGAAAGGGTAAAAGACAGGCAATGGAAAAACCCAAAAGCACAATGAACACCCTATAGAACTTGCGATGCCTTGCATGCAATTGATGGCGTTCATCCTGAATGGGTTGAAAAAGGTTATCCACCTGGCGATCTAATAAATACAAGAACCAGACGACCAAGGCTAAAATCGCCACTTCTGGAAACGGTGGAATGGATCGAAAATAAACTTTAAATAGAAATAGTTGGTACAAAACTGCCCCCAAAACTACCTCTATTGATAAATTTCTAATAAACCGCATCTTTCGATCGAATAACTTGAATTTCCATCCCTACCTGAATTTTTCCGAGTGAAATAGGGACGAATTGCTGCCCAAAATAAACTTTGTGATTTATCGTACGGAACGATGCCAAAGCCTTCAACGTCTTTTTATCTGATTCCCCCGTGAGTGGATTTACGTTTACGAGGGGACAACGGGCGCAGGGTTTGGCACCTGAAAGAGAGACCGCGCCTAGCTTAATTTCAGCCCAGGTGTCTTCCACGAAGGGATCCAGCGCTGAAACGATGATATTGGGTCTAAAGCGAAGTAAATCAACTGATTCCTCTAAGTGCTCCTGCAACGAAGCATAGGACCCAGAACCCACTACAAGTAGCGGTAGAGAATCTGCAAAAGAAGTAGTTGCAGCCAGTTCTGTCTGGTATTTTGCCTTCATTACCCGCGGTTTTTCCGACGATATCCGAACAAGCTTTACTTCTTCCCCCAGAGCCGTTGAAAACCATTCAGACCACCCCTCCAATACCTCTCGAGCCGGCAATGTATCCTCCCAAATTTCGATAGGAATCCAAGAGCCTAGCGAAGGCTCCCAAGGCAATTCCTTCTCTAAACCCGTCTCGGCATCCCTCACGATAAAACCACCCGGAGATTCCCTAAGTGAAAAGCGAGTCAATTCCGGCCGGGTACGCTGAGTGATAAATTTTCCGGCGGCGTCCACCAGCATAAAGCGACGATCACCACGCAAACCTTCCTTCTCCATCACGGATTCGCTTAGTGAAACTGCGCCTAAGGACTTAATGGGGTAGATATAGAGATGTGTGACCATAAAACAAATGTAAACTTTTCTGTGCAAAAAGCCTTATGGGTGCTTATAGGCTTTGGGCTTCTTATTGTGGCTTGATTTTGTTAAGTTTGTTTTATTGATTGTCTGTAACCTATACCTATGAAACTATTTCGCCTAGCCTTATTTGCTCTATTGTCCCCTATTGCGGCACAAGCTCAACAGATGTTAACGCTTGAAGACGCAATCCAACAGGGCATCACAAAGCAATATTCAATTCAAATTTCAAGACAAAAAGAGCGGATTGCTGCCAATGAAAATAGTTTAGGAAATGCAGGCTTTCTTCCGACAATTACGGGAACTGCGACTAAAAACTACACGATTTCAGGCTTGGATCAGTCGTTTTTTGGGGGTGTTCGCCCTCCATTAGTTCAATCAGGGGTCAACTCCAATTCTGGTAATGCCGGGGTAGCGATGGCTTGGACCTTGTATGACGGCCAAGGTATGTTTATCCTGCGTGATCGATTCAAAGAATTACAAAACCTAGGCGCGAAGCAAACGGAATCATCTATCGAGAACCTAATTGCCTTAATTTCTTCTACTTATTATGATATTATACGCCAAAACTTACGCGTAAATAACTTCAAAAAAGGACTAGAAATCTCCAACGACCGCCTCAAATTAGCGAAAGACCGCTACGAAGTAGGACAAGGTTCCAAAGTCGATTATTATTCTGCGCAGGTCGATTTTAACGAGGACAAAGCCTTGTTAATCGCCCAAGAGCAATCCTATACCAACACGAAAATCGGATTTAACACGCTTTTAGTGAAGGACTACAAAACGGATTTTCAAATCGTTAACACCATCGATTTACTCCCTAAATTGAAATTGAGCGAATTGAAAATGAGCGCCTTATCTCAGAACCCAACCTTGATTGGGGCGATTTTGAGTAAGAAAATCAGTGATTTAGACACCAAGAATATCCAAAGTCAGCAAAAGCCTCAAATCGATTTATTAGCCGGCTATGCCTTGAGTAACGTGGCGAATGGCGCGGGTTTTGGGGTAGAGAAAGGAAGTAGTGACGTGTTTAACTATGGTTTAAGAGCAACGATTAATATATTCGACGGCTATAACCAGAAACGCAAGGTTCAAAATGCGAAAATTAACGCAGAAATTGCTGCCTTGCAGATTGAAGATTTGAAGAATGCCTTATTATCTGCCTTAGAGAAGACCTATGTAACTTATGAGAATTCGATGAATCTGATTCAATTAGAGACGGAGAATTATGCGATCGCGAAACAAAACATCGACATCGCATTTGATCGTTTCAAGGTAGGTATCGCTACTTCTTATGAATTACGGGAAGTGCAACGTAATGCGGTCGCTGCGGAGACTCGTTTAATCGAAGCGAAATTTGCGGCAAAAGCGGCAGAGATTGAATTAATTCGATTGAGCGGAAACTTGTTGTAATTCTTCGTTCAGTTGTTGCTGGTACAATTCGAAGTAAAGCGATTTGTCCGCCATCAATTGATCGTGCGTCCCACTTTCCACAATCGATCCTTCTGATAAGACAAAGATGCGATTCGCTAAACGCGCTGAAGAAACGCGGTGAGAGATAATCAGGGACGATTTCCCTGCAGTCACCTGTTTCAAATTCTCTAAAATCGTGTGCTCCGTGTGCGTATCTACCGCTGATAAACAGTCGTCTAAGATGAGCATCTTGGGATTTTTGGCCAAAGCACGGGCAATCGACACGCGCTGTTTTTGACCACCTGAAAGTGTAATCCCTCTCTCACCCAGAATCGTCTCAAATTGATCCGGGAACTCCATGATGTTGTCATACACATCCGCTTGCTTCGCCGCCACTTCAATGGCTTCTTGCGTTAAGGCATCATTGCCAAAACGGATATTCTCCGAAATACTCGTCGAGAACAAAAACACATCCTGCGGCACAAATCCCACAAAAGAACGCACCCAAGCCATATCCCAATCTTTCAAAGAGATACCATCTAATAAAATCTCCCCAGCACTAGGATCATAAAAACGCGCCATCAATAAGGCGACGGTCGATTTGCCGGAACCTGTTTGGCCTAATAAGGCTACGGACTCCCCTGCCCCGATCGTCAAATTTACGTTTTCTAACACCAATCGATCCGAACCTGGATAAGCAAAACTAACGCCCTTGAACTCCCAGTTACCGATGATTTCCTGGCGAATTTGCTTACCGGTAGTTAATTCGGATTTGGCCTCTAAAAATTCATTAATCCGCTTCTGCGAAGCTGCCGCTCGTTGAATCTGCGAACTGGTCCAGCCCAAAGCAGTCACCGGCCACGTCAACATAAACACGTACATGATGAATTCCGTGATATTACCCACCGTCATTCGGCCAGCAATAACTTCCTGCGAACCAATGTACACCACTAAAATCGTCGAAAAACCAACTAACAACGCAATCAAAGGCGTAAAAAGGGAATCCACCTTCACTAAACCTAAAGATTTAGTTCGGTAAGCTGAGGACGCCTCCGTAAAAGCATCCAATGATTTTTTCTCTCGAACGAAGGACTTCAACACCCGAATCCCCGAAAATGCCTCCTGCGCAAAGGTCGAAATCTGTGACAGCGCAGCCTGAATCTCTTCTGATTTGCGAATGATGACCGAATTCACATAATAGATACTCAAAGACAAAATAGGTAATGGCATCAAGACATACCACATCAATTTCTGGTTTACCTGCCACATTGAGTAAATGACAAGGATAAACACCGTGATTAAATTCAGGCCGTACATGATACTAGGCCCCACATACATCCGCACTTTCCCCACATCCTCTGAAATGCGCGCCATTAAGTCCCCCGTATTTTGTTGGCGATAGAAGGACAAGGGTAAGGTTTGGTAGTGGGTATAAATTTCGTTTTTTAACTCAAATTCGATGTGACGGGACATCACAATGAGGGTCTGGCGGACTAAAAAGAGGAATACACCTTTTAAAACGGCCATTAAAATGATTAAACCGCCATAGAAAAAGAGAGTGAAACCGAAGATTTCGTAGAAGGCTCTTTGGAGGCTAAATCCTTTGAAAAGAAAATAAATATCAATGGTTTCCGTCACTAAATCGAGCGCGTAACGCACTAATTGCGCGGGAAATACCCCGAAAAAATTCGAGAACAACGTAAAGATAATCCCTAGAAAAAGCAGCCATTTGTACTTCCAAAAATACTGATTGATATGACTGAGTGCGCCCATAAATAGATTTATTGAATACAAAGATAGGACCTTTATCAATTAAAATTCTTAATTTTGGGATTCAAAACAAGACGCTCTTTTATTTCGGATGGTTAACAGGAGATTACTACGTGTCAAAGCATTTCAACAATTGTATGCTTTTTATACACAAGAACGTGCCCAATATCAATTAGCTTTTGATGGTTTAGCGACCATTTTTCAGCCTGATTTATCTTTAATGGTCGCGAAAGAGGACCAAATGCCTCGTTTAGAGGGCCTGCGACAACTTGCCGAAATTCAGTTAAAAGAGTATTTCCAAGAAATCACTTCCGAAGAAACGATTCCTACTGAAGCACAAGATGCAGCGCAATCTGTTTATCGTTTGTATCAAGCGAACGTCAAGCAAATCGCGAAAAAGTTGAAGCAAGATATGGTGAGCGAGGTCGAGTCGATCAACAAGCAATACCTGAAAATCTTGTATTATTTGCAACAATTACCCTTGATCGCGCTTTGGGATGAGAATAGACGTTTGCTGGAGAACAATACGAAGACCTCCCTTTTGGCAAAAAATAAAGTCCTGTATATTCTTTCCAAATGGGGAGATTTACAACGCGCCTTCGACAAGAACCACATCGGCTGGTCTGAGGATGAGGAAAACTTAATTAAGAAATTATTTATTGATAACATCCTGACCGATAAAACCTTCTTAACTTACCTTCCTACGGCAGGCAAGAAGTTCGAAGACGATTTAGCCTTCGTGGTGTATATATTGAAAAATTTCCTTTTAAAACACGAGTCTATGACGGAGTATTTTGAGGAAAAAGATTTAAATTGGTCTTTGAATAAGGACGTGGTGAAGAGTATGGCGAACAAGACCTTTAAGATAGAGGCTTTGGAAGACCTAAGTTTACAGCCGCTCGCCATCCAATGGGAAGACGATAAATTATTCTTTGAGGAATTATTCGATTACAGCGTCACCGAGGACAAACAATTAAGTGCTTGGATCGGGGATCAAACGAAGAACTGGGAGTCAGATCGCTTAGCGGTAGCGGATTTTATTATTCTTAAAATGGCTTTGGCCGAGATGGTGAAATTCTCTAGTATTCCAGTGAAAGTGAGCATTAACGAGTACATCGAACTAGCGAAAAACTATTCGACGCCTAAGTCTGGCCAGTTTATCAATGGTATTTTAGACGTCGTTTCGAATCGCTTAGTTCACGAAAAAGTGATTAACAAATCAGGTCGAGGATTAATCGACATAGCTAACAAATAATATGAGCAAATCATCTAGATCTTTTTGGGCCTTCGTAGTAGGTGCTGCAGCAGGCGCTGTGGTAGGTATCTTATACGCTCCAGATAAAGGAGAAAATACCCGCAGTAAGTTGTATTTCCAATTGAACAAATACCGTGATCAATTAAAACAATTGATCAATGATATCGTAGACGGTAAAGAGGTGATCGAAACTTCTGCGAAATCAGAAGGCAAAAAAGTGGTTCAAGACGCGAAAATCAAAGCGGAGAAATTGCTGGAGGACGTGGAGAAAATGATGACTCAGATTAAGGCCAAATAAGATGCGTTTCACTCTCCTTTTAGGCTGTATAATCGGGATTTTGTCCTGTACGAACCAGCAAAAAGAGGCGAACAATGCCACCGAAAATGCCATCCCGGCAGCCTTAAAACCGAGTGCAGAAAAGCACCCCATCCTGAAAGTGGATAATCCCTATGTTTCCTTAGGACGCTTAGTAGAGGGAGACAGTGTTTTTCACACCTTCAATTTTAAGAATACGGGGAATTTACCTTTGAAAATCATCTCCGTGAATGCGTCTTGCGGATGCACGACCCCTAAATGGAGCTCAGAGGTGATTCAACCCGGTAAAAAGGGATTCATTCGAGTAAAATTTGATTCGAAAGGAAAAGAAGGCAAATTGCAAAAATCCATTACCGCCTACTGCAACACGCTACCAGCGGAAAACAGAATGGCCTTTAAAGTAGAAGTTATACCTAAAAAATAAACACATGTTATTATTACAAGCACAGAGTCCTGCGTACATGCAAATCATCCTTTTTGGAGGTATTTTTGTCGTATTTTATTTCTTTATGATTCGTCCACAGCAAACGAAGGCGAAAGAAGCCAAGAAATTTATTGAAGAATTGAAGACAGGTGACAAAGTAGTAACCATCGGTGGTGCCCACGGAACGGTAGTTACGATTCGCGAAAAGACGATTGTAGTCGAAGTAGATTCGAGCAAAGGCGTTCGCATGGTTTTCGAGAAAACAGCGATCTCTAAAGATGCTTCCTCTCGCTTAGAAGAGTAATTGAATGGATACAGGCCTGAAACCTTTCATCGGAATGACAGGCGGAATAGGATCCGGCAAATCGACCATTTGCCGGATTTTTTCGTGTTTAGGGATTCCCGTTTTCGAAGCGGACAAAGTGGCTCGCGAAATTTGCGAGAAAGATGCCGCTGTGAAAGAGGCTATTATCGCGGAATTTGGCCCAAAATCTTATCTTCCAGATGGTTCCTATAATCGAGCTTGGATCAAAGGCCTCCTACAAAAATACCCCGGGGATGTCGCTCATCTGAATGCTATTATCCATCCTGCCGTTCGGGAAAAAGCCGCGGAATGGATTTTACATGCGCCTCAAAATGCCCCATTTTGTCTCTACGAATCCGCCCTCATCACACCCCGTACGAAGCCAGAACATATCTCGCAGATGATCACCGTGGATTGTCCCTTACCTGAACGCATTCAAAATGTTCAAAAGAGAAGTCGGATGAGTTATATGGAAACGATGCAGATCATTGATCTGCAACCACAACCTAAAAACTACCTTTGGGGAGCTGATTTTGTCATTCAAAATGGGAAGAACGACCGCGTTTTTCCACAGGTGATGAACATCTTGAAAGCATTTGGGAATTAAGGCGTAAAAAAGTAAATTTGATCATGGAAAATTTTATTGTTTCAGCGCGTAAATACCGTCCTACCCTATTTGATTCAGTGGTAGGCCAAAGTCACATTACCACCACACTTAAAAATGCGATCAAGTCCAATCACTTGGCACAAGCATTCCTTTTTTGTGGCCCGAGAGGGGTGGGTAAAACGACTTGCGCTCGTATTTTAGCGAAGACCATTAATTGCCAAGATTTAGGTGCGGATGGTGAAGCGTGCGGTAAATGTACATCTTGCCATTCTTTCCAGGAAAACACCTCTTTAACGATTCACGAATTAGATGCCGCTTCGAATAACTCGGTAGAAGATATTCGTAACCTGATCGATCAAGTTCGCTATCCTCCTCAAAACGGGAAATACAAAATCTATATCATTGATGAGGTTCACATGCTTTCAGCTGCGGCCTTTAATGCTTTTTTAAAGACCTTAGAGGAGCCGCCTTCCTACGCCATTTTCATTTTAGCGACAACGGAAAAGCACAAGATTTTGCCTACGATTTTATCACGTTGCCAAATCTTTGATTTCAACCGCATTCAATGGAAAGATATGGCGTCTCACCTTGCTGGAATCGCGGAAAAAGAAGGGATTACGGCGGAACCGGCGGCTTTGGAATTAATTTCCATCAAAGCCGATGGCGGTCTTCGTGATGCACTTTCGATGTTTGACTTAAATGTGACTTTCTCCACAGACAATGCGCTGAGACACGCGGATGTACTGGAAAATTTACACATACTAGATAGCGATTATTACTTTCAGTTAACGGATTTCTTTGTGAATCAAAACCACACAGACGCGCTCGTTTTATTAGACGAAATTATGCGTAAAGGTTTTGATGGTCAGCAGTTTATCGCTGGCTTATCAGAGCATTTCCGCAATTTGTTATTTGCCAAAGATCCGAAGACGCTTGCCTTAATGGAATTAAGCGAAGAGAATCGAGCGAAATTTCAAACGCAATCCGCGAAAACGTCTGCTTCCTTTTTATTATCTGCGATGAACCTTTGCTCCCAATGCGAGATTCACTACAAAGCAGCAAAGAACGCGCGTTTACACGTCGAATTGACCTTATTGAAAATAAACTATTTGCCGTCGGTTTATCAACCTACCGCATCTCAACCTGCGGTGGAGGGTGGCGCCGGAAAAAAGTCTGAGTCTAAACCGATAGCTGCGGCTGCGGTTCAAACGGCTCCGGTAGCTGCGGCTCCGATAGCAGCGGCTCCGACAGCTGCGGTTGTTGCGGCAGCTGCGGCAGCAGCGGTGGCTCCAGTGCTTGAAACAGCTAAGCCAACTCCTGTAATTCCAGTTTCTGCTGATACACCCAGACCTAGCAGTCACGGATTACGAAGTGCCAAGAAAGTAGTTAGTACCAGTCAAGCTGATCATGCGGCAGAAGTACTTGCGCAGGGGAAAATTCAAAATGAACCATTCACCTTTGAGGAACTCCATTTGGTGTGGACTCAAATCGCCCAAGGATTCAAGCAAAGCAATTTCATCAACAAATATGTGATGATGAACCGCGAGATTAGTCTAATCGATTCGATTATCCATATCAAGGTGGAAGGTGAAGTGCAGATGCAACAGTTTAATGATTCACTAAAGCTAGAATTGCTAAGCACTTTGCGCGAGAAATTGAAGAATGATACCATCGATATCAGTTTGGATCTGATGGCGGGAGAAGTTTCGGATAAAAAGATGATTTATACGCAATCGGATAAATACGATTTTCTGTCACAAAAGCATCCCATTCTTGTCGAAATGAAGCAGCGCATGGGCTTAGATTACGAATTTTAGCGGATTTGGCCTTGACCGATTCCGATCCATTTTTCGGTCACTAATTTCTCCAAAGCGAAAGGGCCGCGGGCGTGCAATTTTTGGGTAGAAATACCAATTTCAGCCCCTAGACCGAATTCTCCTCCATCCGTAAAACGCGTAGATGCGTTCCAGTAAACGGCAGCTGCATCTACAGCCGCTAGAAAATAATTTGCCTCCATGGCATCTGAGGACACGATTGCCTCCGAGTGTCTAGAAGAATAAGTCGAAATATGTTCGATGGCCTCAGGTAAATCCTGCACCACTTTGATCGAACAAGCAAAGTCTAAGAATTCACGACCAAAATCCGAATCAACCGCTTTTTCAAGGAAGGGATACGAAACCTGCGCTAAAGCTTCAAAAGCCTTATCGTCCGCATAAATCTTCACCGAATAGGCTTGCAAAGGTGCAGCCACTAACCGCAGAAACTCATCTGCAATCGATTGTTGTAACACGATGGTATCTAAGGAATTACAGACAGATGGGCGTGAAACTTTGGCATTCACCACAATATCTACCGCCATCGCAAGATCTGCCGAAGCAGCCACATACGTATGGCACACACCAGCACCCGTTTCAATCGTAGGCACTAAGGATTCCTTACGAACTCGTTGAATCAAGGCCTCAGACCCACGCGGTATAATCACGTCAATGTATTTAACTGCTGTCAAAAGCGTCGTCACGTGCGCTCGATCCGTAGGCATCAAATAGACCAAATCGCTCGAAAATCCATGCTTTTCGAGCGCTAAGTGAATCAAATGAACGAAAATCGTATTCGTACGAATGGCATCTGATCCACCTCGTAAAACCACCGCATTACCAGAGCGAATGCAAAGGGCTGCTACGTCGATAGTGACATTCGGGCGGGATTCGAAAATGACCCCCACTACTCCTAAAGGCACTGTGATTTTGGACAAGTTAAGTCCATTCGGAAGTGTTTTCTTCGATAAAACCTGCCCTGCTGGATCGGGTAATTGCATGACTGACAGCACACTAGCCGCTAATGCTTCTAAGCGATCTTCCGTCAATAAGAGGCGATCACGCATCGGATGATCGCTGGTCATTTGGTCCAAATCCTGTCTATTTCCGTGGAGAATTTCCGCAGAATGTATGCGAATTAAAGCAGCCAAGCTAGCCAAAACCTCATTTCGCGATTCTCCACTCGCCATCGCTAGAGCAGAAGCGGCAAAACGGGTACGTTGAAATTGAGCTAGAATAGAGGACATTAGCGTACTATTTTGATTTGCTGGACCGAACCCTCGTCCGTTTTCCAGGATAGCAGATAGGTGCCAGTATAGAAGGCAGATAAATCAAGTGATTGAATCTGCTCTCCTGACCCAAAATTAGTGCTTTTAGGGGACAAAATCATCCGTCCCATCGCATCCGAGATAAAATAGGTCACTAAGCTGGGCTTGTCTAGACTAAATTTCCATTGAAATTGCCCTGATGATGATGGATTAGGAAAGACAATGGCTGAGGTATTTTCCTCGCGAATGGCTAAAATAGGGCTATCAAACACCGCCATTTGGGCATCTAACCAAACCAAACGTCCTTGAATCCAATTTTTCAACCAGCTTACCTCATCACTCAAAGTCGCACCTACATAATAATTAGGCCAAATTTTCTTTCCCATCAAGGGAAATTTCTGAAAATTACGTGTTAATGGATCTTTCAAGGCCACTTGCGCCGAATCAATCGTCGCATTGATCGAATTCGTATTCAGGAAGGTTGCACGAACCTCCTTCCAGCGAGTGGCCAAAGCCTTGCGGAAACTCGCATCTTGCATTAATTTATTCCACCAAAAGGGTACTTGCCAATAATCATTTTTGCCTCCGTCATTCTCCATCGCTTTGTACACAAAACCATCCGTCTTCCAGCCATTCAAATAATCCGCATTCCCGAAAGCAATATTAAAATCCCAGGCGGGGCCCATTTTGATCTTGCCCCCTAACGATTCCTTGTCTTTGTACAAATAGGTGCTCAGGCGATAGCCATCCACATTTCGGGTAGCTTCGTTCAGAATAAAATAATTCACGAACGAAGAAACATCCATATAATCACGGAAACTTGCCTTCGGGTCGTTCATATCCTGAGTCATCAATTTCTGTTCCCAATTATTGATATAATCGCGGATATAAATCAATTGCTGCTGGGTGATGATGCCATATTGAGGATACTCGATTTGAAATTCGCACTTTTGAGTGGCGCTGATTCCAGAAGTATAATTACTTTTCCACGTGGTGGATGGCGAACCACTCGTTTTATCAATTTTCAACAAATAGCCCCCCGTCACATCATCTCCCGCATTTTCAGTAGGATACAAATCGGAAATAGGCACCCGATTCTTCCCTTGCTTAATTTTCTCCATTAGGATGTACACCCCGCGGTATTCGTCGTTAATGATGAGCTCCACAAATTTCGCGTTACTATGCAATAAACCTATTTTGCCTGCCAAAGACTGCGCTATAAAGTCCCGCATAAAAGAGCGGTCATTATAGGAGGCATTCAGCACCCAATCGGATTCTTCGGGCATTTGAACCAGCGACATTTTCTTCGCTTTCACACCCGTGGAATCAGTCCACAACTCGATTCCATAAGGCTTCTTGACATAACCGGGCAGGAAATAAAAATCAGCCTGAGAGGTAGATCCGCGGTATTCGACCCCAGCAACCGTCGAAATGGTAGGCGAACTAGATACTTGATTTAATTGACCTGGGCCATTATCAAAAATCTCCATTTGAACCGGGATTTTAGGCTCATCCTGAATGACACGCGTTTTCGTATTAAATCGAACGATGGGCAGGTTGGAGACGCTGAGACTTTGGCCATAAAAAAGAAAGGGCAACACTAGCAGGAAGAAAATCAGGCGTTTTTTCATCTAAAAATCGTATCCTAACGTCAGGTAGGTAACCGGAGATTTCACTTCCTTGTTTTCTAAGCCAAAAGCATAGTCAAATTTCACAAAATAGCCGAAAACAGTGGCCCTCGCCCCAAAACCATAGCCAACCAAGAATGGATTCCGGTAATCCGTCACCGTGGCCTGGAAAGGATTCGTATTTCCACCATACACATTTGTGTTAAATCCATTGGTTTTCGCGAAAGGACTTGAGCCAGACCAAGCGGTACCCACATCCGTGAAACCCACTAATTGAACCGAATTCAGCAAGGAGGAGGATTCGATGGTCATTAACGATTTAATCGGCATTCTCAACTCTACATTCAAGAGTAAATGGCTATTTCCACTCAGTTTGTTTAAAGCAAAACCTCTCAAAGGAGCCGCAAATTGACTCATAAAGACATCCCGATGCGCTAAATTCCCTAAGCCTACAGGCGAATCTTGCGTTCGCGTTTCTTGCTTGTTAAATAACCAATTCTCCATCCCGCCTAACATGGTTGCCTGAGTTTTAGATCCCATTTGGTGGGAAGCAGAGAAACGGGTGGCCAAATAAAACGAATTAGAAAGTTTCTTATAATAGCGCGCATCCACTCCTAAACGCACAAAATCGCCCGTATTCACGAGATCTTTATGCGCTTCCGCTAGAAAGCTAAGCCGCATTCCAGTCCGCAAGTTTTCACCGGCAGCCACCGTATTATCGAATACATAGTTTATTTGCGTACCGGCATACCCCGAATAGTCCTCCGGATTCGTCAAGGAATATTGTGAAAACAAGCGATTAGTCGAATACATTCCCGTGACAGACAGGCGACTCAACAAAGTAAAAGGATAGGTCGCGCTTAAAGCAAATCGGTTAAATCGAATCTTTTGTGCATCCGATTCCGTATCCTGAGCGAGTACTTTTCGGTCATACCGAAACGTCCAATCCAGCTTATTCGCTAAATAGCTGTATTCCCCCCAGATATCAGTGTTACGTAAATTAGCGGTCAAAAATGCCCCCGCTTTGAATAAATGATTTTCCAATAAATCATTCGCTTTCACCTCATA
This sequence comes from Aquirufa sp., assembly GCA_046070715.1. GTDB lineage: Bacteria > Bacteroidota > Bacteroidia > Cytophagales > Spirosomataceae > Aquirufa. Next base: position 25,260 of record JBJTMW010000164.1, read on the forward strand.
TCCATACCCTAATCCCCTAATCGGATCTGACTTAAACTGCCCTTCCGAACTATTCATCACGAACGAATTTTCGTAGTCCAAAGGTCCAATTAATTTCCCTGGCTCCTTTTTCAGCCGTATACTTTGTTGTCGTTCTAATCGAGCTCGACGGGTCTTCTTCGCTACATCAGTGGACTCGGTCACCACCGGATCAACCGTGCTAACCACCACCGGATCAACAATACTGGGAATCCAAGCCGAATTAGTCAATTCATCCAAACTGGACCAAGTATACCGGGCGATTTTGTCTGCCAAAATCATCCGCTCTCTGCTTGAAATTCCAGCAGGAGCTAATTCAAAATTTTCCCATGCCACGGAACGCAGAGCCATTTGCTGAAAAGTGGTATCAGGCAAATGCAGGCGAATGAGACGGTTTCCATTGTTTTGGGCTTGTAAAAAATAGGCCACCGAATCCGAACGAAACTGAAAGTTAAAGACCTTTCCAGAAGTAGAAAACAGGCGAGTTGGATTCTCCGGCTCCTCCGGACTCCAAATAAAAGCAGAAGTAAACGGAGCCGCAGGAGCTGGCAAAGAATCAATGTAGCGATCTGTTAAATACAAAATACGGTTATCAGACATCCAATGGGCTTCCGTCTCATCAAATGCGTCTTTTGTCACAGGATTCAATCGATTCCGTTTCAAATCGTATATCCCTACATCCACCTGGCCCTTCTCCAGCACGCGAACGAGCATTTTAGTTCCATTTGCAGACATTTCCAGGTCCAAGTAAGACAAGTTCGCAACCTTCTTTTTGTCATCGCCTTTCGCCTTGCCTGCCTTATCTACTGTAAACTGTTTGATCCACGTATAGCCTTGATCGGAAAATAAAACCGCTAAAGAATTCTTACCATACCAAGATAGCAAAGGCCCCTTCCCATCAGAAACGCGGTTCACATCTTTTAAGCCCGATTGCAAAATAAGGGTCGATTTAGGAGCGCCAATGGTATGTAAATACACACTAAATCTTCCTGCGTCATCGCTCACCCACACTTCATGCAATCCATCCGGACTCAAGCGATAGGAGTTCATGGTAGCGGAAGTCGCTGTAAATTCATCATTCGAAAAGACTTTTTGAGAATTTACTTCTAGTTGCTTCGCGTCGTTTAAATAGTAGTCAAACCAATCTTTTAAAAACTTCGAAAAGGGTTTGCGAATAGTACTCGAAATGCTGGATTGTTCACTGCGAATAATACGAGTCAAATTCACAATATTCCCAATCGCCTGTTTTCCATACGTGGCGGCTAGGTAGGTCCAAATCGATTGTCCGAGCAATTCTGCTTCTTTTCCCTTAGCCAAAGGCAGTTTACGAATCTTATTTTCGCTGATGATTTGGTAGGTAAAACGACGCATTTCGGGGGAATCGCCTACCGCAATATAAGCGGTTAAACCTGACACATACCATTCCGAGACATTTAACAGAAAGGAACTTTGAAGCACATCCTTCACACTCCCGCCATATAAAAGATCGTGTAAATATATGGCCGCAACCTGCTTCGTTAAGGCTTGCTTAAAAGTGGCTAAATTATCTCTAAAGGCAATTTCGATCCGAAATTTGGACAAATTCTCTTCTTCTACATCCTTCGAATTTGCCAGCGAAATGCCCCCATTGCTTTGCAACCAGGTTTCGTGATTCGGATAGATAAATACCTTGATTTTTTGTACCGGAGTATAGGAAATCAACTCAGTCACGCGCACAAAATCTGTTTCTAAATAGGCCAAAGTAGACTTAGCTAAAGCCTCGTTTTTATCTAAATAATAGACCTCAAAATTTGAACTACCTACGTATTTCCAAGCGAATTTTTGGTATTGAATACGGTGATTTTCTGAAATCCATTGCGATCCTTGCGCTTTGAGCTCTTGCAGGCCAAAGAGTAGGACGAATACAACCGCGAAAAAGGATCTACAAATGCGCATTAGGTCAAAAGACTTTAAAACCAAATTTACAGATTTAAACGGAAAATAAATGATAAAATCGACGAATTGATGCTTCCAGATGAACAGCGGATTTACCGAGGATTTCGTCGGTCCATTGTTTGGCAAAATAAGGGCTCAAAGAAACCCCTTTGGAACCAAATCCATTGAAAATTCCTGCTTCCTCCTGCGAATGAAATCCCACAAATGGACGGCGATCCTGAGTGGCGGGTCTAATACCCGTTTTTTGCTGAATCAATTCAAATTCGTTTACCCCCATCGTGGCTAATTTATTGGTTAATTCCACTAAGGCTTCCGGAGTCGTCTCGTTCGTAAACTCCTTCCAACCATAGGTCGCTCCCACCTTAAAATGCGTGGAACCCAGCGGCACTACAAAGCCATTTTTATTCAAAATATAGTCCTCAGATGGCTCATCGGTGCGAATCTCCATCAACTCTCCTTTAGCCGGCAAGAATGGCAAACGAGACCAAAGCGGATTTTGCTGCCCATGAAATCCCTCACAAAAGATCGCTTGATTTCCGGTGTACTCCATCTCTTTCAGCAAGCCTTTAGCCGCAAAATAGGCGCGTGAAGCCCGCAATAACGAGGGGACATCTACCCAGCCAGCCTGTTTCACCCAAACGCCGGTTGATTCCCAACGCAAATAATCATGGTGAATCTGGTCTTTGCGCGCCTCGAGCCAGTTCTTCATTTCCTCATTAGCAAAAGGACGAAAAAGGGGCATTGGATAAAAGAATCGCATTTCCAGCGTTTCCTCTAAACGCGGATAAAAATCAAATAGATAGGGGAATAATTCGTCCGCAAGCCAAGTTTGCTCTAATTTCCGACCCGTCACCGGATTGAAAATGCCGCCTGCAGCTTGCGAAGAATTAAAATGGGTGGCCGGTGAATCCCAAATCTCAAAAGGGATAGCTGCCTCCAGAAAATGGTGTGCTAAAATGGTGCCAGCCAGACCCTGGCCTACAATAATAAAAGGATTAGCGCTTTTCACCTTGCACGCGACGAACGTGATCTAACACAAACTCGACTTGCTCATCCATCGTTCTGTACGATGTATCTAAATCAATCGCATCGGCCGCACGCTTTAACGGACCCTCTGAACGATTCGAATCTATCTCATCACGCTTCCGTAAGTTCTCAATTATGTCTTCTAAAGGGAGATCTTCCCCTTTTTGCAAAAGCTCTAATTTCCGGCGTTGAGCCCGAATGTGAGGCTCCGCCGTCATAAATATTTTTAATTCGGCTTGTGGAAAAACCACAGTCCCTATGTCACGGCCATCCATCACAATGCCTTTCTTCTCTCCCATTCGCTGTTGCTGAGCAACCATCGCGTGTCTCACATCTGGTATAGCGGCCACTTGACTCACTAAATCTGAGATATACATTTTGCGAATCTCCGCTTCCACATTCTCTCCATTCAAAATAGTATCAGACGCCTGCTTCGAGGGATTGAATTGGAAGGTAATCTCCACGTGTTTCAACGCCTCTTTCACGGCTTGTAAATCGGCTAAATCCACTTGCTGACGGTAAAAATAAAGCGCCACCGCGCGGTACATCGCTCCTGTATCTAAGAAAGCATAATGCAGTGAAGCAGCCACGTGACGCGCTGTCGTACTTTTTCCACAAGAAGAAAAGCCATCTAAGGCAATGATAATATCAGACATAGATAAATTGATTTATCGCCTCAGCCACCGCATCTGGCGCTTCGTAGGTTCCTTGGTGACCTACATTGGGCAAAATTACAACTGATTTCTTTACAAAACGAGTAATCGACTCCGGAGATATCAAGGCATCCTTCTCTCCCAGTATAAAGAGAAAAGGAATTTCAGTCGTTTGGACAAAAGTGGTAAAATCGAGGCGATCGCGCATCGCTTTGGAGGCAGCGATTAAACCGGCAGCGGGTAAATTTCGGTATCTTTCTGCTAAGGTAGCCAGAAGATCTTCAGATGCAGAAGCAAATAAATTAGGCAGGAAAGGACCTATAAAAAATCCAGTTCCCTTTTTATCGAGCAGATCTGCTGTTCGATCCCGGTTGATTTTCTTCTCCTCTGTATCAGCCACAAAAGTGGAATGTAACATCACCACTTGCTGGATTCGCTCTGGAAATTGAGACGCCATTTCTAAAGCGATATATCCACCCATCGAATGACCCACTAAGATAAATTGACTATCAGAGGGCAAGAATGAAACAATTTTGCGAGCATAATCGGCTAACGTGGCACAATCCGTCCATTCCGCATAAGCGGGACAAATAGCAGAAAATGAAAAAGTATGAAAAGGCAAAAAGTCTTCCCATACTCTTTCATCTTCACCAAAACCGTGCAAAAATACGAGCTGCGTAGCTGGCATATTAAGCGACCACTTTCATTTGATGGAAAACCGTTTTTTCGAACTTCGCCTTCGCATAATTCAAATCCACCTCAAAGCTCTTCATTTCCGACTGCGACGGAATTTCATACATTGCATCGATCATGACCGCCTCCATGATGGATCGCAAACCACGAGCCCCTAACTTGAATTGCATCGCTTGTTCCACCATGTACACTAAAGCGTCATGTTGGAAGGTTAACGCGACTCCTTCCATCTCGAAAAGCTTCTCGTATTGCTTCACAAGCGCATTTTTAGGCTCCGTCAAGATTGATAACAAGGCCTTCGTGTCCAATGGATTCAAATACGTCACTACCGGAAGACGACCTAATAATTCAGGAATTAAGCCAAACGATTTCAAATCCTGAGCCGTCACATACTTCATGATCTGGTCCTTCTCGAATGATTCATGGAAAGTATCATCTCCAGAGAAGCCGATCGGACGGGAGTTTAGCCGTTTCGCGATGTGGCGACCGATGCCATCGAAGGCGCCACCACAGATGAACAAGATGTTCTCGGTGTTGACGGCGATCATTTTTTGGTCCGGATGCTTACGCCCTCCTTGAGGCGGTACGTTCACAATGGATCCTTCTAATAATTTCAAGAGCGCTTGTTGTACTCCTTCACCCGAGACATCACGCGTGATGGACGGATTATCTGATTTACGCGCAATTTTATCAATTTCATCGATGAAAACGATCCCGCATTCGGCCTTTTCCACGTCATAATTGGCTGCTTGCAAAAGTCGTGTCAAAATCGTTTCCACATCCTCTCCCACATAACCCGCCTCCGTAATCACGGTCGCATCGGCAATACAGAAGGGGACTTGTAATTTTTGGGCCAAAGTCCGAGCCAAATACGTTTTTCCCGTACCCGTCTCTCCTACCATCAGGATATTCGACTTTTCGATTTTCACATCATCCGCAGAAGGAGCCTGCATCAAACGCTTGTAGTGATTATATACCGCTACCGACAAATGTTTTTTCGCCTCTTCTTGACCGATAACATAGCCATCCAGGTATTCTTTTAAATCCTTGGGTTTCACTAATTCAAAGGAATGCTTCGCCCCAGCTTTCGCTGCAGCAGCCACCCCCATCTCCTCTTTCACCACCTCGTATCCTTGCGTTAAGCAATTATTACAAATGTGGCCCTCAATCCCCGAAAGCAATAAACCTACCTCGTTTTTAGGACGACCGCAGAAAGAACAACTTGTTTTTTTACTAGCCACTAGACAGTTCTCGTTAAAATCTCATCAATTAAACCATATTCCTTCGCCTCAGCCGCTTTCATCCAATAATCGCGATCCGAATCGCGCTCGATATCTTCGAATGATTTACCAGAGTGCTTCGCTAAGATTTCGTATAATTCTTGGCGAATTTTAACGATTTCACGTGCGGTAATTTCAATGTCACGCGATTGTCCTTGTGCTCCGCCTGAAGGCTGGTGAATCATCACACGAGCGTGCTCTAAAGCAGAACGCTTTCCTGCTGCACCACCGGCTAAAAGAACAGCACCCATCGAAGCTGCTAGCGAAGTACAAACCGTAGCTACTTCAGGACGAATGTAATTCATCGTATCGTAGATCCCTAAACCGGCGTAAACAGATCCGCCTGGGCTATTGATGTACATCACAATGTCTTTTTTGGCATCCGTAGACTCCATAAACAGCAATTGCGCGACAATGATATTGGCCATATAATCATCTACCGGAACACCCATAAAGATGATACGGTCCATGATCAAACGAGAGAATACATCGATTTGAGCGAAACGCATCGGGCGCTCCTCAATGATGTATTGTGTCATATCTTCGATTTGGTGCATCGGACGACTGCCGATGTTATTCATATATTGATCAACCGCAAGACCGTTCAAACCTCTGTGGTGAACTGCGTACTTACGAAACTCTTCTGATGATAACTCCTTTGGATACATAGATTTCAATGTTTAAAAATCAAATTTAGACTTTTTTAGAATTTATACTACCTAGAACACAAATATAAGAACCTTTGTTCACAGAAAACCCCGCAATGTGCGGGGCTTTCAAAAAATATCAGGACAATGTTAAAATTAAAGCGCCGCAGCGATTTCTTTAAACTTGTCTACATCGATTTTCGTCACTTTGTGAGGAACATTCGCCACGATCGCAGCAGATACTTTGTCTGCGAAAGCTTGGTTGTATAAGTTCATGAAATTATCTGACTTCGACTTGTCGCTCAAGTAACCCATCGCGATTTTCTCAATCATTTCTTCAATGCCTGGCTCGTTAGACGACAAATAACCGCCAAACTGGGCACGTACCATATCTTTTGCTTTCTCTACTACCTCTGGATATTCTACTTTCACGTCAAATTTCTCCGCGATTTCGTTCTTGATTAAGTTCCAACGCATATCTTTCTTCACATTGTCAAAATCTTGATCGATTTGCTCTGCCGTGAATTTACCTTCGTTGATACGGATCAACCAAGTGCGTAAGAATTTCTCTGGTAAGTCAATTTTAACTGCGTCTAATATCGCTTTCTCAGCATCAATACGCAATAAGTATTCCGCCTCACGCTTGTAGTTCTCTGTTACGATTGTTTCTACTTGCTCGCGGAATGATTTCTCATCTGTCGCTTTTCCAGCCCCTAATACTTTGTCAAAAAACGCCACATTTAATTCCGATGGCACTTGACGCGTAATATCTTCTACTACGAATGAAACTTCTCCTTTCAAATCAGCCACTTCGTCTTCTTTCTTTCCAGTCGCTAAAGCTAATGCCTTCGCATCTACGAACACTTTATCAATCGCAAATTTCAAGGTATCGTCTTTTTTCGCACCGATGAAAACCTTTTTTGATTTGTCATTGATCGCGTGCATTGGAATCGCAGATTTCTCTACCCAATCACCTTGAGTGAAAGTTCCGAAAACTAAATCGCGGTCTTCTACTGAATCTGGATGTGTTTGATCACCAAATTGCTTCTTCAAGTTTTCAATCGTTTCTTCGATTTCTTTCTTGTCAGCTTTAATTTCGTAGGAGTTGATTGATTTGATTTTGGCCAAATCCACCGTAAAATCTCCGTGGAAACCTAAATCATAGTGGAACGTAAATTCCGTATCTTTTTCCCAGTCGATCGCATCTGCCTCTTCTACTGCTGGCAAAGGCTCTCCCACTAGGTTCAATTTGTTTTCCTTGATGTAATCAGAAACGGCGTGACCTAACAAATGATTGATTTCGTCCACTAGCGCAGATTGACCATATAATTTCTTCACAAGAGCCGCAGGAACCATACCCGGACGGAATCCTTTGATAGACGCCTTTTTGCGATAATCCTTCAATTTAGCCTCTACTTTTTCCGCATAGTCTGCTGGTGAAACTGCCACGGTCAAACGACCTTCTAAATCTCCTGCCTTGTTAAGTGAAATGTTCATTTGTTGTTATTTATAATTAGCCTTTAAAATAAAACCCTCAAAACCTTTTTGGTGTTGAGGGCTTGCCATTGGTACGGGTGAAGGGACTCGAACCCCCATGCCTCGCGGCGCCAGATCCTAAGTCTGGTATGTCTACCAATTCCACCACACCCGCGTAATTTGGAGTGCAAAGGTAGTCAGCAATTTTAAAAATTCAAAAGCTTTTAAATATAAATATTGGATTAACTTTGG
>JBJTMW010000165.1:0-8880 GCA_046070715.1 Aquirufa sp.
AAAAGACGCTTCAAGCATTACTATTTTCGAAGTATATGCGAGTGTGGAAGCCTATCAGTCCCACGTTCAAACCCCTCATTTTAAGAAATACAAAGACGCGGTAAAAGACATGGTTTTGTCACTAGAATTGATCGATACGGATGTCGTTTGCCTAGCTAAGAAAGATAATTTCTGATGAAATCATTTAAAGAATCCTTATCCCAGGATACCCCAGACCCGCAGCTTTCAACGATTTTGAAAAGCCTTTGGTATGATGCCAAAGGAGATTGGGACAAAGCCCATTCGCTGATTGATCAGTTGGGCGATCGTGATTCTGCCTGGGTACATGCGTATTTACATCGGAAAGAAGGGGACATTTGGAACGCGGATTATTGGTATGCGCGTGCGAAGAAAACGAGGCCTAGCTATTCGCTGGAGGAGGAATGGTCGAATTTAGTTGCTTATTTTATCAAAAAAATACATTAAATTGTGCCATTAATGATTTAATCCCTTGTTAACTATGAAAATGAAATCAATTGTAGCGGTATGCGCCCTGATGGCCATGTCCTTATTCTCCTTCAAAGCCTCTGATAAAGAAGTTCAATCAGACAAGCGTTTTGGTGGTTTAGCCTTGTACACGGTGCGTGATGCGATGAAAGATGCGCGTGCTACACTTGAAAAAGTGGCTCAAGCGGGGTATGTAAACGTAGAATCTGCGGGTTACAACAACGGCAAATTTTACAATTTATCACCAGCGGACTTTAAAGCGCTTTTGGATGAAATGAAATTAACGCCTATTTCTGCACACCAAGGAACGGTAACGTTCGAAAATATCGATCAACAAATCGCTGATTTGAAAGCGGCTGGATTCAAGTATTTTGTGGTTCCAGTTCCTCCAATGGGCTTGTTTATGTATGATGCAGTAAACAAGAAATTGGCGATGAAGGGTGGCGCGAAGAATTTGGCAGAAATCTTAGACAAATTAGGCGAGAAATGTACGGCCGGTGGTTTGCAATTGTTGTACCACAACCATGATTTTGAATACCAAAAAGATGCAGACGGGATTATCCCGATCGAGTATCTTTTAGAGCATTGCAATCCGAAGAATGTGAATTTCCAAATGGATTTATATTGGGTAACTAAAGCTGGAGCTGATCCAGTGGACTATTTCAAACGCTACCCAGGTCGTTTCAAAATTTGGCACGTAAAGGATATGGATGATCAAGGTCGTTTCGCACCAGTAGGCAACGGAAAGATTGATTTCAAACGTATTTTAGACAACAAGAAATTGTCAGGTATGCAGTACTATTTCGTCGAGCAAGATGCTTGTTTTAACGAAACGGCGTTAGAGGCGATTGTGATAAGTCACAAAGGCCTAGAGAAATTCGGATTTAAATAATCTTCGATTTTTATTTGAAAAGCCTCGCAGATGCGGGGCTTTTTTTATTTGGCAATGAAATAAAATGTACATATATTTGTACATAAAATTGTACACAATGTTAACGACCACGTTATCAAATTTTAGAAAAGATATCAAGAGTTACTTCGATCGTGTGACAGAAAGCTTTGATACCTTAATTATAAACCGAGGAAAGGATTCAGGGGTTGTAATTATGTCTTTAGAGGAATATAATTCACTGAAAAGTACGCAGCACGAACTTTCCTCTCGCAAGAATCAACAGCGATTGGACGAATCTATCGAATCATTAAAAGCAGGAAAGAAACTTTACAAGGATCTTGCTGAATAATGAATATCGTATTCACGGAACTTTCTTGGGAGGATTATCTGTATTGGCAGAAAATTGATAAGCACAAAATCAAGCGAATCAATGAACTGATTAAAGACATTTCTAGAAGTCCATTTGAAGGAATAGGTAAGCCAGAAGCGCTAAAATACAATTATGCTGGATTTTGGTCGAGAAGAATTGATGAAGAACATCGATTGATCTACCGAATCGTCGATGATGAACTTCAAATTGCGAAATGTCGTTTTCATTACGACTAATTCTTAGGGACCATCTGCAAAAAACCCTTCCAAGCTAATTCCGCATCCACTAAATAGCGTTCTGCGAAATATCCAGAGTCACCTCCAGTCAAGATTACCTTAAGATTAGGGTAACGTGATTCAGCTTCTTTTATAAATCCATCAATCTCAAAAAGTGCTCCCGCCATCACTCCTGCATGTAAATTTGAATCGGTGTCATTCCCCCATGGAGAAAAATCAGGCGTAAGCGAAACAAGGGGTAATTTGTCAGTGAATTCAGACATGGCCTTAGCGCGCATCAGTAAACCAGGACTGATCGCGCCGCCTATAAATTCGCCTTCTGAAGAAATTAAATTGTAGGTAATACAGGTGCCTAAACAGATGCAGAGGACGTTTTGAGTTGGAAATTTAGCAAGGCAAGCTTCGGCTAAAATGAGTCGATCTAGCCCTAGAGTGGAAGCGTCATATTCTGAAAAACGAATTGTTGCATCTTTTTTGGCAATCAAATGAACGGGATATTCCTGGCGCAAAGATTCGATGATGTCGGCTGGAATTTCGATCACACTACAAATTGCGATAGTGCTGACGGCATGAGAAGACGCTACTTTAACGATACTTGCCAGGGATAAATCCGCGATAAATCCGGTTTCGCACAGTTGAGTGTCATCAAAAAAGGCGTATTTCAACCGCGTATTCCCAAAGTCAAAACAAAGTATCATAGGGTCTTATTAATAATTTGGTAATTTTGTGAATTATTAATCAATCCGCCAAATCATGTATCAAATTCAAATTTTAAAGTCCAAAGTTCACCGCGCGACCATCACCGAAGCCAATGTAGACTACGTAGGTAGTTTAACGATGGACGAGGATTTAATGGATGCGGCGAACATGATCGAGCATGAAAAAATCCAAGTCGTTAACGTGAATAACGGTGAGCGTATCGAAACCTATTTGATCAAAGGGAAACGCGGCTCAGGGGTTATCTGTCTAAATGGTCCCGCGGCGAGAAAAGGCGTCGTAGGCGACATCGTTATCATTATTTCGTACGCGTTAATGGACTTCGAGGAGGCTAAAACATGGCATCCGACCGTCATTTTTCCAAATGAAAAAAACCTACTCGTTTAATACGATTCTTCCGCCGATGGAAATTGCGCTTGCTTCACGTCTTGCACATAGGCGCTCGTAGCCCGCGTAATTTCATCGCCTAACGAAGCGTATTTTCGCAAAAATTTTGGCTTGAATTCGTTGTTCATGCCTAACATATCTTGCATCACTAATACTTGTCCATCGCAGCCCACTCCTGCCCCTATTCCGATGGTAGGAATCTGCAATGCGGCACTAACTCTTGCAGCTAAAAGCGCAGGGATTTTTTCTAAAACCAACCCAAAACAGCCTGCTTCTTCTAACATCAGCGCCTCTTTAAGCAATTTATCTGCTGCTTCATCGCCTTTTCCCTGCAGTCCATACGAACCAAATTGGTGGATACTTTGGGGCGTTAAACCTAAGTGACCAATGACAGGAATGCCTGCTTTTGTAATTTTCAGAATCGATTCTAGCACCTCTTCTCCCCCCTCTAATTTTACCGCGTGCGCTCCCGTTTCCTTCATGATTCGTACCGCTGACGCAAGTGCGATGGTACTGTCAGATTGATAAGAACCAAAGGGCATATCGACTAAAACCATCGCTCTTTTTGCCCCTCTGCTGACGCATTGGGCGTGGTAGATCATTTGGTCTAACGTAATAGGCAGGGTCGTTTCGTGTCCAGCCATCACATTACTGGCGCTGTCTCCTACTAAAAGTACGTCTGTGCCCGCTGCATCTAAAAGCGTTGCCATCGTATAATCATAGCAGGTTAACATCGCTATTTTTTCTCCCTGAACTTTCATGGATTGAAGGCCGGTCGTCGTAATTCTTTTAACTTCTTTTAAATAACTCATGAGAGGGTTTTGTTATCAATAAGGCGGACACCACCAATGAAGGCGGCAACTAAAATAAGACAGGGTTTTTCGCCATAAGGCTTTTCTTGTAAGGTTTGTGGGTCTACGCAGGCCACGTAATCAATGGATTCGAAACCGTTATCCAGGAGTGATTGTTTAAATGCGGACTCAGTAGAAAGGCTGAATCCTTTGTAGATGGCCAAAGCCTGTACTTTTTGTTCCTCTGATAATCGGGCATTTCGGCTGCTTAGGGCTAATCCTTCAGCTGATCGAACGGTAGGACATCTCACTAATTCAACTCCCGACCGTGTCAGTTCTAACATTTTCTGAACCACGGCAATTTGCTGGTAATCCTTCTCTCCCATAAAGAGCTTAGTAGGCTGCACCGCTTGAAGCAATAAATCAACGACAACGCAAACGCCTTGAAAATGTCCAGGGCGGTATTTCCCCTCTAAAATGGTCTCCAGAAAGCCTATTTCGTATGTTTTTAAATGCGCAGTTCCATGTGGATACATTTCAGAAACAGTCGGATAAAAAACGACATCACAACCAACTTGTTGCAATTTTTCGAGGTCTGCTTCTAGGGTTATGGGGTATTTTTCAAAGTCAGATGGGTCGTTAAACTGCGTCGGATTCACAAAAATGCTACAAACGCTTAGTTCGCAGGTTGCTTTAGAAGCTTGAATTAATGCGAGATGACCTTCGTGCAAAGCGCCCATGGTAGGGACAAAGCCTATCGATTTTCCTGTGGATTTCAGGTAGCTTTGTAGTTCGCTGATTTTTTGAAATTGTTTCAATACATTATGTTAATGGGCGAAATTACCATATTTTTGGCCAAACTTTTCTAAAATGTCTTTGCAAGGAAAAAAAATAATACTGGGAATTACCGGAAGTATTGCGGCCTATAAATCCATCCTATTAGTTCGCCTATTGACCAAAGCAGGGGCAGAGGTTCGTGTCATCATGACCAAGGCCGCAAAAGAGTTTGTTTCCCCACTCGTACTTTCCACTTTTTCACATCATCCGGTTTGGATTGAGTTTCAGGAAGGAAATGTGTGGAATAATCATGTGGAATTAGGGCTGTGGGGAGATGTTTTTATCGTTGCTCCCGCTTCTTGTAATACCTTAAGTAAGATGGCGAATGGCTATTGTGATAGTATCGTTTTGGCGACTTATTTATCCGCACGTTGTCCCGTTTTAGTGGCACCAGCTATGGATGAAGATATGTTTTTGCATCCCGCGACACAACGTTCTTTAGAGCTACTTCGGTCGTATGGAAATACGGTTTTAGAAGTTAATTCTGGTGAGTTAGCGAGTGGATTAGTGGGTCAAGGAAGGATGATGGAACCAGAAGAAATCATTCAACATTTGATTGAAAACACGTTTCGTGGCGAAAAATTAAAGGGGAAGCGCGTTTTAATTACGGCAGGTCCTACCCAAGAATTACTAGATCCAGTACGTTATATTTCGAATTTCTCCACCGGGAAAATGGGTATTTGTCTCGCTGAAGCGTGTTACCTTCAAGGGGCTGAGGTGACCTTAATTGCCGGTCCTTTGCAAGTTTCTACCCGCATTAAAGGAATTAGCGTCGTGGATGTGAGGTCTGCTGCCGAAATGGAAGCAGCTTGTCTAACAGAGTTAGCCTCAGCAGATCTCATTTTTATGGCAGCAGCCGTGGCAGATTACCGCCCAGCAATCGCAGCTGTAGAGAAGATCAAGAAATCAGATGCCCATCTAACCCTTGATTTAGAAAAAACGACAGACATTTTATCAGCTCTAGGAGCAGCCAAAAAACCACATCAAACACTGGTGGGATTTGCACTCGAAACCGAAAACGAAGAGGCGAATGCCTTGTCGAAAATGTACAAGAAAAATACGGATTACATCGTATTGAATTCCTTGAAAGAAGCAGGCGCAGGGTTTGGCTTAGATACGAATCAAGTGACCATTTTTTCTGCCTCTGGAGAGAAGAAAAAAGTGGAATTGCAGATGAAGGAAGAGGTGGCGAGGGAGATTATTGATTTTGTTTTGGCTAAATCTTAATCATTTTCATTACGACTGATCATGCTTCCCTTGAAACAAAGACCAAATCGCCATTGCATGTCCATGGCCTAAACCAAATTCAGACATCAACCAAACCCTCACCTCAGTCGCTTTAACAGTTGGAACCAGTTTCCCGTTTTGCAGAAAGCCTTTCTCTTCCGCTAAGCGTTTTAAATCGTCTGGACTTTTGCCAGTTTTGGCTTGAATGTTATCGAGGTAGGCTTGAAATGACATAGGTTTGATGGTTTTATTTTGCTAAATTATTCAAAAAATGAGCTTTTTAAAAGAATTAATTCCCCTATACGATCGCGATCTAAAGGCGCTTCGTAATGAAATTCAGGCGTATCCGGATGATGCTTCGCTTTGGAAAAAAGCAGCAGGCATTACTAATCCCGGAGGCAATGTATTTCTGCACTTGATGGGGAATTTGAACACGTTTTTTGCAGCGGTATATGCGAATACCGGTTATGTGCGAGATCGCCCGCTTGAGTTTTCTGCGACGGGAATTTCCCGAGCGGAATTAGTGGCGAAGCTGGATGAAATTCATCCAATTGTGTTGCAAGTTCTGCGTGATTTCCCCTCCGAAAAGCTGGGCGAAATCTATCCCATCCAGATTTTCGAAGAGGAGAAAACGGTCGCTTATATTTTCATCCATTTGGAGACCCATTTAGCCTATCATTTAGGCCAAATAAATTACCACCGACGCATCCTATCTTAATTCACAAACTTCACATTCAATCCCAGATACCAAGTCCTTCCATCCGCCGGCAAAATCCCTGGACCGGGATACCCACCAGATCTTCTGGTAAAGTAGCGCGCGTCACTTAAGTTGTTAACTCCGAACTTCAGCGTGGCATACTTTTTAAACTTGTAAGAGCCTGAAATATCCTGTACTTGGTAGGCAGGAATTAGACCGGTGGTCGCTGCGGCATTCGCCGAAACCGTATTGGTCGCATCTGCAAACGCTTGACCAATGTCGCTGATTTGCCAGCTCATAGAAAGGCCTTTTTTCGAATAGGTGATTCCATAGCGGTTGATTTTTTCAGGCGCATTTTCGACGCTTTTCCCGGCTAAATTTCCCTCCACTATTTGACCGCTTACCACAGACGTCGTTTTGAAATCAAGGTAGCGTGCTTGAATGGCAGCGACGGAGGCAAAAACCGAGATATTGCCGATTTTCGAGCCATTTAACCAGGCGGTGGTGGGGCTAAATTCGATGTAGGCCTCTGCGCCTTTGGAAACCGAATGGCCTAGATTCGTGCGGTACTGATAGATTTTTCCCTCCGTGTTTGTGCGGGAAATAGTCCCTACGCGGTTATCGTAATCGAGGTAAAAATAGTCTAAATCAAAGGTCAAATAATTGCCCAGTTCCCCGCGGTATCCCAGGTCAAAGTTGAACCCTTTGGCATCCGATAAGTTCGGGTCAATCACGTCCGTGGTTGCAGGTGGTAATAAATCTGACGCTAAAACCGGACGGTAGGCTTGGGCGATGTTGCTGTAGATTTTTGTATTAGCGCTCAGCTTATATTCCGTGCCTGCACCTAGTAAAACGAACGATCTTCCTCGGGAACTGGGCGTGGCAGCGATGGGTGTGCCAGTAGAACTAAGTCCGGATTGTCCGGCCATATGTGTTTCGATTTGTTCCAAACGTCCTCCCACCGTAAATAGCCATCTTTCTGATGGTCGCAGAATGGTCTCTGCAAAAGCCGCGTAATTCGTGTTATGAAAAACTAAATCGCGCGTGTACAATCCTTGAATCTCAAAGTCCATTCCGTTTCCATTGCTTCCCACACCTAGCTGTTTGCGTTTAATTTCACCGCTAAAATACCGCAGACCCGAGGCGAGCGTATTCTTCCACGACCCGATTTGGTAGTTTACTAAATAGCGCAATTCCGCACCATTGGTTTGGTAATAATCTCGGTCTACCTGACGGCTTCCCATCGGATCCACTTCGGTGATCGCCTTTGTAAAACCAACAGAACTTCGCTCTGCCGTCGTCCCAAAATACTTCCAACTCAATTTCGAATCCGCATTAATGACATAATCCGCGGTCAGCGCATAAATGAGCCAAGGGTTGCTAAACCAGTTTCTGGCGCGGGAGCTTTGCTGCGCATTTTGGGCAAAAGCAGCCTCCGTTAAACCGCCGGCTTGTTGACTTTGGGTGTACATGTAAGTCATTTGCGCGCCTACTTTCAGTTTATTTGAAATGGCGTAAGATAATTCTGCGTGGGAGTGGTCCGTGTTAAAATAGGAGTTTTGGCGCCATCCATTTCCAAGACGTTTTTGATAATAAGTTGTATAACTTAAGCGCCCTGCGGTTCCCCCTACATAATTAAAGGAGCTGAAAAGGCCATTGTTTCCGGTGGTGTTTTGGCTTTCTACGACCAATTTTGTCGAAAGATCTGGCTTGCGAAGAACAAAATTCATCAGTCCCCCAAACTGCGGTCCATACTGCAAAGAACTCGCCCCCCGGATAATCTCAATGCGATCGACCACCTCCATCGGTGGCGTATAATAGGCTTCAGGATAGCCCATCGGGTCTGGCGTGATGTCGTAACCGTCCATGCGCACATTGAATTCCCAAGAACGATTAGGCGACAAGCCCCGCGAGGCCACCCCTAATTGAATCCCAGAACCATCACTTTCCCAAACTGAAATACCAGGTGTTCTGGAGAAGATTTGGCGGGAATTATTCATCGCTAAATTTGCCTGTAAATTATCCAGCAGAATAACCTCATTTTTCTTGCCGGCCGTGATCGTGTATTCGTTTACTTGCGGTAAAAAGGTGTTGCCTTTCACGCCCGATTGAGCCTTGACCGAAACGCCTTGTAGTTCCGTTCCATCGTTTAAGGTAACGTTTAATTCACGCTGTTCGCTTTCTTTGATGCTGACTTCCTGTTTGCTAGGCTTATAACCGACAAAACTCACTTGAAGGAT
>JBJTMW010000166.1:0-12661 GCA_046070715.1 Aquirufa sp.
TTCCCAGGGCACTGGAGGATTATGAATGGAATGATGAAAGTGGAATAATGCGGCTTTCATTAGAGTATAGATAATAGAGTAGAGAGTATAGATAAGAGATTATAAAGTATAGATGTGGGATGTTTTTAAATATCTCTGCTCTTTACTCTATAATCTCTTATCTTTTTTAAAGCACAAAGAGTAAAGCAAAAAGCACAAAGATGGAATCCCCTTCGGGGATGCACTTATGAAATGTTTTTGACTAAGTCACGCAGTGACGACCTGTTGACTAAGTCACAAAGTGACGACTGAACGACGTAGTCGTGACTAAGCTGCGCAGCAGCGACTATTCACCATTCACCATTTACCATTTACCATTTAATGGTTAGCTTTGCGCTATGAAATTCTCAATTAGCCACACGGATCCTAGCTCGAAAGCGCGCGCAGGGGAAATAACGACAGATCACGGGACGATTCAAACACCCATTTTCATGCCTGTAGGCACTGCGGGGACCGTTAAGGGCGTTCATAT
This sequence comes from Aquirufa sp., assembly GCA_046070715.1. Taxonomy (GTDB): domain Bacteria; phylum Bacteroidota; class Bacteroidia; order Cytophagales; family Spirosomataceae; genus Aquirufa. The sequence goes on from JBJTMW010000166.1 coordinate 512, forward strand.
TTCAGAATTAACGGATCCGATTAAGGCCCAAATTATCCTCGGTAACACCTACCACCTGTACTTGCGTCCGGGTTTAGAGGTGATTGAAAAAGCGGGAGGATTGCACAAATTCAATGGCTGGCAGGGGCCTATTTTGACGGACTCGGGAGGCTATCAGGTGTATTCATTGGCAGGAACCGGACGAAAAATTCAGGAAGAAGGGGTCAAATTCAAATCACATATCGACGGCAGCATCCACTACTTTACGCCGGAGGGGGTGATGGATATCCAGCGTACGATTGGGGCGGATATAATGATGGCTTTTGACGAATGTACGCCTTATCCGTGTACCTATGAATATGCGCGAAAGTCGATGGATATGACGCACCGCTGGCTGGATCGTTGCATTAAACGTTTTGACGAAACGGATCCGAAATACGGCTATAACCAGACTTTATTCCCCATTGTTCAGGGCAGTGTTTACTCCGATTTACGAAAAGTTTCGGCGGAATATATTGCGTCCAAAGGTGCTTTCGGTAATGCTATCGGTGGATTATCCGTGGGCGAGCCAGTCGAAGATATGTACGCGATGGCGGATGAGGTGACAGATATTTTGCCCAAAGATAAGCCACGTTACCTCATGGGCGTGGGGACTCCAGCAAATATTTTGGAGGGCATCACACTCGGAATCGATATGTTCGACTGCGTGATGCCTACGCGAAATGCCCGTAACGGTATGATTTTTACAACGCAAGGGATTATCAATATCAAGAATAAGAAATGGGAGTCTGACTTTTCGGTCATCGATCCTCATTTCGTGAATGACGTACACGGCCAATACACGAAATCGTATTTACGTCACTTAGTGCGTTGCGAGGAGATGCTAGGTGCAATGATTGCGAGTGTGTGTAATCTACGCTTCTATCTGTGGATGGTAGGCGAGGCACGCAAGGAAATTCAAGCGGGAACCTTTACGGCTTGGAAAAACCGAATGATCCCGCAGTTTATGCACCGATTGTAATAAGGATTGCGCGCGCGATTGGCGCGCGGCGAGTGATCAAGGAATAGGCAATACCTTACTTTCTTTGAACGAAGAGAGGATCACCATCGTGGAAGTGGCAGCCACTTCTTCGATTTCGTTGATTTTTTCGAGCATTAATTTCTGATAAGTCGAAATATCTTTCGAAATTATTTTCAGCATAAAATCGCCAGAACCCGTCACGTGGTGGCACTCAATTACCTCTGGAATTTGGTTGATTTGTTTCACGAAAGACTCCGTCACTTGCTTTTTATGGCCTGTCAAAGTCACCGTCACAAACGTGCTCACGCCTAAGCCTACTTTTTCTCTATCCACCTGAGCGTGATAGCTTTGGATAATTCCCAAAGTCTCTAATTTCTTTACGCGTTCCAAAGTAGGAGCTGGCGAAAGACCAATTTCCTTGGATAATTGGGCGTTCGTGATCTTTGCATTTTGCTGCAGGATCTCGAGTAATTTGTGGTCAGTTAGGTCTAGTTTATTGATGCTCATATTTTTTTCGAAAGCATAAATTTAGAGAATATTTTCACTAAAATTTGATTTCGACTTGCATAATTCAATAGGAGGCCTTATTTTTGCATCCACAAAACGCGAAAGTAGCTCAGCTGGTAGAGCGCGACCTTGCCAAGGTCGAGGTCGCGGGTTCGAACCCCGTCTTTCGCTCAAAACGAAAAAGCACCATCGGTGCTTTTAGTTTTACTAGGACGCTTGGGTGGTGGAACTGGTAGACACGCGGGACTTAAAATCCCGTGAGCCGTAACGCTCGTGTGGGTTCGATTCCCATCCCAAGTACAATTCAAGCGTCTAAAAAAGCCTTCCTCAACGGGAAGGCTTTTTTGTTTTCGTACTATACTTAGGCTTATACCGGATAGCATCAATTGAAATTTTGTGTAACTTCCCACTAACTAATTGTTCTAATTTAATATAAAGTGATTCCTGCGATTTGTCTTCTTGGTTTCTTGGGATCGATTCTGCTATTGAAGTTTGCAGACAAGGTAAATCCGGCTAATCGCTATTTGGCCTATCATTTTTTTTTGAATTCTCTTTTTGGTATATCTCATTGGGCAACCGTTGTGTCAGATTCCGATACCTTAAGAGCGATCTTTCTCATTCATTATTTCCCCTTATACCTATTAAATACTCCTTTTCTGTATTTTTACGTTAGAGCCGTTTTAACAGATAAAATCCATATCAAAGGTTGGGATTATTTGCATTTTGTTCCTTTTTTGATTGTTTTTATAAATGTCTTGCCTTTTTCAATTCATTCATGGGAGTATAAATTGAAATTTGCCAAAAGGCTTCATCAAGACTTTAACATCATTTACACGGTTTATTTTCCTTTGGTACCTTTCGCGGTCTATTTTGTACTGCGTTCATTTCTCTCTTTGTTTTACATCTTAAAATCTGGAGTATTAGTTCGGGAATCCATTTTGAAAGGAAAATTAGCAACAAACCAAGCGCTTCGAAGGTGGCTATGGGTTTGTTTAGGTTTAGGCGCCATTTTTAATTTGGCTTTAATCATTTTCAGTTTTTACTCTTTATGGAATCACCATTTTGTTTTAACTATGGATGAACAAGGGAGAGGTCGAAATGTCGCCACGATTTTCATGTCTGCTTTGACTATTTCCATTTATTTCTTTCCTAAAGTTTTATATGGTTTGCAATTCAATTCAGGTAATACATTGGGTGATGTCATTAAATTAAATGAGGAAATTGCCACCGTCGCGAAAACCCCAGAATTATCTAAAGAGCGATTAAAGCAGGTTGATAGTCTCATTCAAACCTATATTATTGAGAAGAAATTTTTAGTCCCAGGTTTTGCGATGTCTGATTTAGTTAAAGACATTTCTACCCCTGAACACGTTCTTACTTATTACTTTAACAACTTCAAAGGCACTACTTTTTTAAAGTGGAAAAACCAACTCCGAATAGAGGAGGCCATTAAGCTTTTGAAAGCCGGTCAAGCGGAAATCAATACCTTAGAAAGCGTGGGTAAGGCCTGTGGATATAAATCCCGTTCTAATTTTATTCAGGCTTTTAAAACACAAACGGGGGAATCGCCATCTGAGTACCTAAAGTCAATCGATTTGTAATTTGTTCTTATTAGTCAAATAAGTACAAAGCTAATCCACAAAAAGCCTCCAGAGATATTGAAATGATTTAATTTTAGAATAAGTCGCTCCTATTTTGTGACTGGCATTTTTTATGAAATCATTTATTCTCTGCTTTTTAGCTATTTTTTTCTTTCCTTTTTTAGCTCTATCTCAATCTTGGAATATCGAAGCGGGCAATAATATCACTCGCTACGTATTTACGAATTCCGCAGGCAATAATCCGAATTTTCTGAAGGCAAGTTCTGGCTTACATTTAGGTCTATCTAGGGAGAACAAATTGTCGAAGACTTTTGTATATGATTTGGGTTTGGCCTATAATCAATACAATAACGTAGGCGATGTACAGAATATCCCCTTCTCCTATCAGGCTGATTTTATGGGATTAACCGGAGGTATCGGCCCATCTTATACAGGATTACACGGCTTGACGGTTTCTGCCAAAGCCTCAGCCGCCGCACAATTGCTCACCAATGGAACCCAATTTCTCCAAAATCATTATGTAGATCTAGCAGGCGATGATCAATTCAGCGGCTTGAAATTAGCGGTTGGATTTACTTTGTCTATTACAAAACAAGTGAACGATCAGGTCTCTGTTTATACGAGTTTTCAGCATTTAGACACGAATACCTTTGGCACCTCTACGCTGAACTTCATACCATCGAATTTTAGCTTTGGACTTAAACTAGCTCCATAATTTTGTACAAGCTTATGAAAAAAGTTTTACTTCTATTTATGTTCTTACTTGGCTCTTTAATTCTGAGAGCACAGAAAGGGATCTCTTACCAAGCTGTAATTTTAGACCCGGCTAAAATTGAAATTCCAGGCCAAGATATCACTAGTCAGCCATTAGTGAATGGGAATGTTTGGGTTAAATTCACTATCACCTCTGGATCTTCAATTCAATTCGAAGAAGTGCAACAAACGAAAACAGATGCTTATGGTTTAGTAAATTTAACTATCGGTACTGTTGCAAACACTGCGTTCAATGCGCTGACATGGGACGCGACGCAAAAATCTTTGCAAGTGTTTGTTAGTTTCAACAATGGGGTTTCTTACACTAAAGTTTCTGACCAAAAACTAAGCTACTCTCCTTACGCACTTTTCGCTGAAACTGCGGGTAAACTAGGAGGTATATTAGGTATTGTGGGTGGTGGAACTGGGGCAACAACTACGGTTGGAGCGAGAGCAAATTTGGGTTTAGGAAATGTAGACAATACTTCCGACGCTGATAAACCGATTTCTTCGGCGACAAAAGCTGCCTTAGACTTAAAGGCTAATGCTGCTGATGTAAATGCCGCATTAGCTTTAAAAGCTAGTGTTGCGGCTTTAGAGGCCCATATGGCCATAACTGCAGATACAAACATGCTTGCGACCAAAGCCGCTTTGACGGATTTGAATAGTTACGCTCCTATTAATTCTCCTAGTTTTACCGGCACTGTATCGGGTATTAATAAATCTATGGTTGGCTTGGGTTTTGTGGATAATACCTCAGATGAAACAAAGCCAATATCAACTGCTACACAATTCGCATTGAACCAAAAAGCAAATTCTCTAGAGATGACGTCAGCGTTAGCTCTAAAAGCATCGATTGCGGATTTGAGCAACTACGCGACTAAAGCATCACCTACCTTTTCAGGAACGGTTTCGGGTATAAATAAATCAATGGTTGGTTTGGGTGATGTGGATAACACTTCAGATATGGCGAAGCCAATTTCAGCAGCTACACAGGTGGCATTAAATTTCAAATCCAATATTTCGGATGTAAATTCAGCCTTGCAGTCTAAGGCAAGTGTTTCCTCCGTAGCCATAAAAGCTCCATTAGAGTCTCCAATCTTCACAGGCATACCTATAGCCCCGACCGCTTCATTAGGCACCAATACGAATCAATTAGCTACAACTGCTTTTGTCTCGTCGAGTATAACTTCAGGGGTTCCAGATGCTACAAATCAAATCGTGGGTAAGATTAAGCTTGCCGGTGATTTAGCGGGTACTGCAGCGGCACCCACCGTACCTGGGTTGGCACTAAAGGCAAACTTAAATTCGCCTAATTTAATCAGCCCCAATTTAGGAATTCCAAGCGCAGGTATTCTAACCAATGCTACTGGTCTACCACTTTCATCCGGAGTAGTTGGAGTTTTGTCAATTGCAAATGGAGGTACTGGAACATCCACGCAATCATTTGTAGATTTATCGTCGAATCAGTCAATAAACGGGCAAAAGTCGTTCAGCAAGGATGTTATTATTAATGGCATATCCGTAGGTATTGGTCAAGGGAATATTCCATCTAACACGGTTGTTGGTTATAACTCTAGCATCGGCTCGCCTAGTTTAATAAATAGTACAGCTATAGGAGCTGGGGCTATTGCATTATCAAGCAATACCATACAATTGGGAAATTCTGATGTAGTTAACGTTAAAACGAATGGTAAGCTAACTTCTGGAGTTATAACCTATCCAAATTCAGATGGTACTAGTGGTCAAGTTTTGACAACCAATGGGTCAGGAACATTAACGTGGACTACCCCAAGTACAATTGCCAATTCATATAGTGGAGTTTTACCCGTTGTTAATGGAGGAACAGGATCATCTACTCTGAATTTTATTGATTTAACCTCGTCTCAAACAATCGGTGGAATTAAAACTTTTACAAGCTCATTAAATGCTACTAATTTTATCAAGTCGGGAGGCCAATCCAATGAGTATTTGATGGCGGATGGAACTGTCTCATCTTCTGCACCTCAGACTTTAACTCCAGGCTCCACCATAACTTGGACACCTGCAACCGGATTAAATGCACGAGTTACCTTGAATTCAAATAGTACGTTAGCCTTTGCCTCTTTACCTCCAGTAGGATCAAGTGGAACACTAATTGTTACTCAACCAGCATCAGGAAGTACATTTACATTAGCATTACCCACAGCGACAACTAATAAGGTATTAGGATCTTCTAGTGGTATTACGCTTTCCTCTACTAATGGATCAAAAGATATCGTAACTTTTTATTATGATGGCACAAATTTTTATTGGAATGTTGGTAATGGATATGGAGAAACACAATCCTTCACCGCAAATCACATTTTGGGTGGAACTTCGGGGGCTGTAGTTTATCAGTCTGCATCAGGAACCACTGCTTTTGTCTCTACAGGAACGAATGGTCAAGTATTAACATCTGCAGGAAATGGAGCTCCTACTTGGACTACACCAGTTACTACTTCGATGGGCGCCATTAGTGGTTCTTCGTCAGCTAATGGTGGTACTATAAATTCAGGAGTATTAAGTTTAGCTCCAGCCGATGGAAGTAATGGAGGAATTGTAACAACAGGAACGCAAACTTTTGCAGGGGAAAAATCATTTACTGATGATGTCAAAGTCAGTGGTTCTGTAACCGGAAAGGCAGCAGTCACTGATGAAATAACATCAAATTTGACCATAAACTCAGGCAACTTTGATTTGTATAATGGCAAAATTTTGATTTGTAATCCTACATCTGCCATAACGATTACCTTTAATAACTCACTTCCAACTGGCTTTAATTGCATGGTTTTGCAAAAGAGCGCTGATGCAAATAAAATTACAATTGCTGGCGGTTCTGGAGTAACGGTAAAAAATAGAAGTAATTATACAGCAACTGCAGGCAATTATGCGATGTTGACCGTGGTTCATATTGGCAGCGATATCCTTGTCACCGCAGGGGATATGCAATAATATTTAATATTTAATTAAAAAAAACAGGATGAAAAAGTTTTTAATCTCATGCTTCATTTTACTATTTGTTTTTCAGGCAAATGCAAATAATCTTATTCTTGGAACACCCACTATTTCAGGTAGCACGATCAGTTTTACAATTAAATGGGATAACAGTTGGCTGGTAAGTACCGGTCCATCTAATTGGGATGCTGTCTGGGTTTTTATAAAGAGGCAAGCTTGTGATCAGAATAGTCAAAACCCTTGGCTGCATGCAGATTTAGCATCAAGCGGTCACAGTGTAGGCGGATCTCAATTACAAGTGGATTTAGCACCAGACAATAAAGGAGTTTTTATTAGACGCACAAGTTCGGCTGCGGGTAAAGGTAATATTTCGCAAGTTACAGTAACATTGACTTTAGCATCTGCTATTAATACTGATAATATTGGTTTATATGGAGTTGAAATGGTAAATGTGCCACAAGGGCAATTTTATATTGGTGATGGTGAACCGAATGCAGGGCCTTGGCAAATTAATTTTACAGATGGCAATAGCTTTAATCCCAAATTAATTACAGCTGCTATTCAGTCAGCCGGTATAGGAGCCTCAAGTAACTATAGTCGAGTTAATAGCGGTAGTAGCGTAGCCCTCCCAGCTACCTATCCAGTAGGGTACAATTCATTTTATTGTATGAAGTACGAAATTACATCTGCACAATATGTATCGTTTTTAAATACGTTGACCTATAATCAGCAGCTTAGATTGATGAGAGATCCAAATGCAACTCCACCTCAATCTCCGCAGGGTACTTTAATTAACAACACATATAATGGATATAGAATTGAAATAAAAACACCCGGGGAAGCATTGACCGTATTGAAGCCTGCCGTGTTTGGGAATGATGCAACCAATGATAATGTTTTTGATCAAGAAGATGATGCTTTAGGTTTTCCTGTTGGGTTAGGCACAAAACAATACCTCGCTTTTTTAGATTGGTCAGCTTTAAGACCTATGACAGAATTTGAATTTGAAAAAGCTTGTAGAGGGCCTGTGTATCCAGTAGTTAATGAATATGCTTGGGGAACAACGGATTTTTTAGGATTTAATTCTAAAACAATTACGGATCGATATAAATCAACAGAGACTCTTAGTGGAACAGGTTTGGGAATGGGTAATATTAACTCAAGCGTAAACTACAGAGTCGGAATAGCCGCTACTGCAACTAGCACGAGAGTTAATGCGGGGGCAACTTATTATGGTATTTTAGATATGACAGGAGGTATGGCTGAGCGTGTTGTTGGACAAAATAATGTTGACTACTCGACTTTTAGTTCACAAAATCATGGGGATGGTAATTTGACCTCAGAAGCCTATAGCAATGTTGTGGGATGGACAGAGAATATGATTGGTTCTAGAGGTTTTAGTTGGAATAATGAATGGAATGGCTTTACTATTTCGAATAGAGCTTGGAACCATCATAATCGCCCAAGTTTAGGAAATGATAATCAAGCGGATTGGGCTGGATTTGGTGGAAGAGGAGTTCGTTCAAATTAATATTTCTAAGTGTCAGGTAAAAGCCTCTATATCGCTTTCATTTTTCTCACATTTGTATTCAATATAAATGGTCAAATTTTATTGCCCTCAATGAGAGGCGGTTTAAGTGCAAAAGCGGCAATTCCTACAACGATGTTTTCAGGCGGATTTGGATATGGGTCAGGAGAATCGCAAAATAACCAATCAAATTGCCCTCCATTCGTCGTTGTTGATATTTTTTATGGTGGAGTGGGAAATAGTGGACAACAAAAAGAGGTTGTTCAAAATGTCTGTGTAGATTTTCCAGTTGTTGATATATTTTATGGTGGATCTGGTTTAGGCGGGCAGCAGCATGTTGTTACCCAAATGAATTGTCCAAATTTTCAAATTGTTGATATTTTTTATGGAGGCGAAGGAACTGGAGCCTCTTCTCAGATTATTTCGCAATCGGTTTGTTCTCCGATGGAAGTACAAGATATATTCAGAGGAGGTACAGGGTATGGAGAATCATCGAAAGTTAAGATTCAATGTGTTCCACAAGTCAGCTCGAACCTAATAAGGATGTACGATCCAAGTAATTCAGCTAGTTATGCAGGAACGGGCACTATTTTAAATGACTTAACAAGCTATGCTGTAAATGGATCCTTAGTGAATGGAGTTGCATTTTCTTCTTCGAACTCAGGTATTCTGCATTTTGATGGTTCAAATGATTACGTGAGTTTTGCGAGTGGTTTGCCAGTCACAGATAATCTAACATATGAAGCGTGGGTAAATCCAAGTGTTTTAGGGGGTGATTTTAGAGTTATCTTAAATCATGATGGTTGGTCAACGGGTTATATTCATTTCCAATTTGCGGGATCATCATTACAATTTGCATTAAATGGAGAGAGTGATAAATATGCAACATTTTCATTCAATACAAATACATGGTACCAGGTAGCTGCAGTCTATTCAAAATCGGCAAAAACGGTCTCTTTCTATGTAAATGGGAGTTTTACTAATTCCGAAAACTATTCGAATCCTCCATCCATTACAAATACGAATTTTAAAATGGGATCTTGGAACGGGAATAGTAGATTTTTTTCAGGAGATATCGGTTTAGTAAGAATATATGATCGAGCACTAAATTCAGCAGAGATTTTATCGAATTTTGATAATTCTAAATCTAGATTTGGTATATAGGCACGTTATATGAAAGGACTTATTTTTTTATGCTGTTTTATTTTTTTTGCACCAGTATTGAGCGCACAAAATCGTATTTTTTATTCCCAAAATGTAGCACATAGACCTCAGGCCACGACGAAAAGAACTAGTGTAACGTTAACAGCACTTAATTTTAGCTCTTCCCGTCAAAATTATGCAAGCCTCCCTCCAGGAGTTTATTTTAATGGAAACTTTACTATTGAATGTTGGGTAAAACCCACTTCTCATACAAATTGGAGTAGAATTATAGATTTTGGTAATGGAGCAGGAAGTAATAATGTGTTATTAGCTACTTCTTATGGGACATCTGGCCAACCTGGCTTTTATGTAGGTGGTGCTCAATTTGCTGCCTCTAGTGCGATTCCATTAAATCAATGGACTCACATAGCGGCAACATTGTCAGGCACGACGGCTACAATTTATATTAATGGTGTTGCATCGGGAACGGCTAATTTTCCGGTTCCAGCAAATATTGTTCGGTCGTATAATTATATTGGCAAAAGTAATTGGGGTTGGGGAGATCCGGCACCCAATGCTAGTTTTGATGATTTAAGAATTTGGAACGTTGCAAAGACGCAAACAGAAATTCAAAGTTCGATGAATAGTGAATTGAGTGGTTCAGAAAGTGGTTTAGTTGCTTATTTTAAATTTAATGAAGGTAGTGAATGTGGAAATAATACCGCTATAACTACACTTTTGAACAGTGCCAGTTCATCTGGTAGCTCATATAATGCAACGTTGAATGGGTTTTCATTAAATGGTGGTTGTACTTCAAATTTTACATCAGGGAAGGCAAGTGCATTTGCAGACGGGTTATCGAGTGCAACGGCAAGTACGAGTGCATTTCAAATAAAGCAAGATTATCCAAGTTCTACAGATGGTTTTTATTGGATAAAGAACCAAAATTTAAATGGGGGAAATCCATTTAAAATTTATGCGGATATGACCACAGATGGTGGAGGCTGGACTTTGGTCATGAAAAATTCAAATAACGCTGGGTGGAATTACTCAAATGCAATTGAATTGAATACATCTATGCCATACACAAATATTTCAGATGTTACCAGCACATCTACACCAAATTATTCTATCATTGGGTGGGCTGATTACATTAAAAAAAGTGCTTCAGGGTTTCAATATATGCTAGATGCTCAATCTCGGGGTACGAATGGTGGTATTTGGACTGCAAATAGTAGTTACACTTTTGTGAAAACTGATAATTCGCAAACAAACATTACTTTAAATACAAAATTTGGGAATTGGAATTATGCGGATATAGGTAATACTATTCAGCCAAGAATGCCTTGGTATACAACTACAGAGGGGATTATAACAACAGATGACGTTGGTACGGGTTGGTGGTGGGGCACTCTAATTACGTCCGGAGGCTGGGGCCCTAGTCCTTGGATAGAAGCAGGTCCACAAAATCCAGGAATTATTTGGTATTGGGTTCGATAAAATTTTATTCCACCCTCCCCCTTTGCGCTCTGCAAAATCCTAGTACCTTTGTTATCAACACAATACCCTCAATTTATACTCGTATTGCTTCTTAACCACTAATAAGCAATCTGTTCTGTTTAAAAGATTGCTTATGAAGAATTATTTCATTCTCACAGCCTTGCTGTGCTGTTTCTATTCTGCGCACGCGCAATCCCCTCTGAAGACGATAAATTACCAGGCGCTGATCGTCGATCAAGCGGCTATTCAGGTCCCTGGGGGCGTGGTTCAGCCGCAGCTGTATTTGAATAAGGATATTTGGGTGAAGTTTGGGATTTATGCGGGGACGACTTTGCAGTTTGAGGAGTTGCATAAGACGAAGACGGATGCGTATGGGCTGATTAATTTGGAGATAGGGGCGGGGGAAAATACGGGGGCTGCGGGGACTTTTGCTAGTTTGAACTGGGGTGGGATGGTGAAGAAATTGGTGACGCAGGTGAGTTTTGATTTAGGTGCCAAATATACCGAGGTCAGCAATCGCGGCCTAAATTATTTGCCGTATGCGCATTTTTCGGAGGAAGCTGGAAAGCTGAGCGGTATTTTGCCGGTCACTTCTGGAGGAACTGGAGCGACCACTGCGGTGGCCGCGCGGTCGAATTTAGGACTGGGCAATGTGGACAATACGGCGGATGTGGACAAGCCGGTGTCTGGCTTGGTTTTGGCCCAGTTAACTACCAAAGAATCCCTGACCAATAAATCCAATTCGATTCTTTCAGACTCCGCTTCCAGCGAAAAATACCCGTCTACGAAAGCAGTGTGGCAATATGTAGAGAATCGCTTGCCTAAAGAAACCGTCGCAAGCCAGGCGAGCTCCGCAAATTTGGCAGCCAAAGCAACGACCTTAGAAACGCCCCGCACGATTAATGGGGTGGCTTTTGATGGATCGTCTAATATTTCAATACCGGTTGATGCTGCGGCATTAACGGGAACCATTCCGCTAGAAAAGGGTGGGACAGGAGCTTCGACTGCGGCTTCGGCGCGTGCGAATTTAGGGTTGCGAATTGGGTTGGATGTTCAAGCACCGCTTATTTCCGGCACGGATTATCAGGTGCCACTAGTAGCAGGCACTGACTACCAGCGTCCGTTAGTTTCTGGCATAGATT
>JBJTMW010000167.1:0-12343 GCA_046070715.1 Aquirufa sp.
ATGGCAAATGTCCTACGATGGTCGCAAACGTGAACCCATTACTTTACCGATTAAATTCCCACTTTTACTCGCGCAAGGGGTAGAAGGTATTGCTGTAGGTTTGGCAACCAAAATCATGCCGCATAATTTCTGTGAAATTATTCAGGCTTCGATCGATATCTTAAATAACAAGAAAGTAGAATTGTATCCCGATTTCCTCTTAGGTGGAATGATGGATGCATCTAATTATAACGATGGATTGCGGGGTGGTAAAATTCGTATTAGAGCTAAAATTGACGAATTAGACAAAAAAACGCTTGTTATCACCGAGATTCCGTACACCACTACGACGACTTCTTTGATTGATTCGATCATTAAAGCAAATGACACAGGTAAGATCAAGATCAAGAAAGTTATTGATAATACAGCCAAAGACGTCGAAATCCAGATTCAATTAGCGCCGGGTATTTCTCCGGATGTCACGATTGACGCCTTATATGCCTTCACAGATTGCGAGGTTTCTATTTCCCCTAATGCCTGTGTGATTATTGAGGATAAACCTCATTTCATGGGAGTGGGTGAAATTCTGCGCGTTTCTACTAACCAAACAGTCGATTTACTTCGCCAAGAATTAGAGATTCGCAAAGGGGAATTGATGGAACGAGTTTTATTCAGCTCTTTGGAAAAAATCTTCATTGAGAACCGCATTTACCGCGACATCGAAGAGTGCGAAACTTTTGAATTAGTCATTCAGACAGTAGATAAGGGCTTAGAACCTTATAAAAAGGACTTCTACCGCGAAATCACGGAGGAAGATATTCTTCGCCTATTAGAAATCAGAATCAAACGTATTTCAAAATTCGATAGCTTCAAGGCGGACGAATTAATGAAGCGTTTATTAGACGAACTAGCCGAGGTCGAAGATCATTTAGCGAACTTGATCCGTTTTGCGATCGATTACTTCAAGAATTTATTAGCCAAATACGGGAAGGGAAGAGAGCGACGTACGGAGATTAAAAACTTCAATACCATCTCTGCCACCGTCGTGGCTGCTGCTAATCAAAAATTATATGTCAACCGCGAAGACGGCTTCATCGGTTATGGCTTGAAGAAAGACGAATACGTCATGGATTGCTCGGATATTGATGATATTATCGTATTCCGTTCAAACGGTACCTGCGTTGTTACGAAAGTACAAGAAAAGGTATTCGTGGGTCGCGATATCATTTATTGCTGTGTATTTAAAAAGAACGACGATAGAAAAGTGTATAATTTGGTTTACCTAGATGGTAAATCAGGCACTTCCTACGTAAAGCGATTCAAAGTTACTTCAGTGACGCGTGATCGTGAATACAAAGTGAGTAGCGATCATGCTAAATCCAAGCTAACGTATTTCTCTGCAAACGAAAATGGAGAGGCAGAGGTTATTCAAATTAGCTTAACCGCGAATTGCACAGCGAAAATCAAGCAATTCGATTATGACTTTGCGAAGCTTGCAATTAAAGGCCGTGAATCCTTAGGGAATATGCTCACCAAGTATCCTGTTCGCAAAATCACCATGAAATCTGCGGGAGTCTCCACCCTAGGCGGAGTGGATATTTGGTACGATCCTACGATCGGTCGCTTGAACCGCGATGGACACGGAGACCACATCGGTAATTTTGAACCAAACGATAGCATATTAGCCATTTATTCATCAGGAAACTATGAGTTAACGAACTTTGAATTAACCAATCGTTATCCAGCAGAGGAAATTATGTACTTGAAGAAATTCGAGCCGCAAGCCATCATTTCTGCAGCCTACTTTGATGGATCGAATAAAACGCACTTAATCAAGCGTTTCCACCTAGAGACAACTTCTCTGGACAAGAAATTCTTGTTTATATCTGATCACAAAACAAGTAAATTGATTGCTGTGACAGATAATTATGCGCCTAACGTACAAATCAAGCACAAGCCTGATGGAAAGACGAATGAGCTAGAAATCATTCCTATTGATGATTTAGCAGAGGTGAGGGGCTGGAAAGCATTAGGTAGTAAATTAAATTACCCAAAACTGGTAGAAGTCCTATTCTTAGAAACAGAAGAGGAAGCGCCTGCCACTGAAAAGACACCGATTGATGCTCCTGAACCAGTAGAAATGGAAGAAGCAGAGGTAGAGACACAAGTAGAAGAGGCCGTGACTGTTTCAGAGGAACCTGAATTTGTGGTCAATTTTCCAGAGGAGAAAATAGAAGAGGAAAAGAAAGAAGACGACATTCCTTTTGAAATCAAAAACCCTCCTAAAGGGGAACAACTAGGCTTATTTTAATGGAAAAACAGCTAAATAATCCAAAAACCTTAAATGCTTGGGCCTTTTATGATTGGGCTAATTCCGTGCATTCGTTGACGATTACTTCCGCTATTTTTCCCATTTATTTTCCGGCAGCGGCGATCACTTTAGGCAGTGCAACACCGGGAATGATCTCCATTTTAGGTTTTGAATTAAGTAACACGGTTGTATTTTCGTATACCATTTCGCTCGCTTTTCTGGCTTTAGCGATCTTAATGCCCTTTCTGTCGGGAATAGCGGATTATACCGGTTCAAAGAAAAGCTTTATGCGCTTTTTCTGCTATTTAGGCTCATTAAGCTGCATCGCTTTGTTCTTTTTTAGCAAAGGTCATTACTATATCGGAACGCTAGGATTTCTCTTTTCCATCGTGGGCTGGGGAGGAAGTATGGTTTTCTACAATAGTTTTTTGCCTGAAATCGCCACCCCTGATCGATTTGATCGCTTAAGCGCGAAAGGATTTACGCTAGGTTATATCGGATCTGTTTTGTTATTAGTCCAAAACCTCACGATGCTCCTGAAACCAGAATGGTATGGCGGTATAGGGGGAGAAATGGCGGCGCGTGTTTCCTTTTTAACTGTTGGATTGTGGTGGCTTCTATTCGCCCAAATTCCCTTACATTACCTACCAGATTCCCAAGCAAAGGCAAAAGACACTCAACATTGGTGGCTAGGTGGATTTAAAGAATTGCGAAAAGTATTTCAAGAAGTAATAGCGAGCAGAGAAGTCAAATTTTTCTTAATCAGTTTCTTCCTCTTTAATATGGGGGCCCAAACGGTGATGTATTTAGGCGCCTTATTTGGAAGCCAAGAATTGCATCTGCCTGAAGATGCCTTAATAATAACCATTTTATTAATCCAATTAGTAGCGATTCCTGGTGCCTATTTTTGTGCCCGTTTATCCGGCTGGATAGGCAACATTAAAGCTTTAAGCCTGATTATCTTCGTTTGGATCTTTGTCTGTGCGTATGCCTACACCGTAACGTCTCAATTCAATTTCTACTTATTAGCTACTGCCATTGGATTCGTTATGGGCGGCATTCAATCCAACAGCCGCGCCACCTATGCTAAATTATGTCCCAAAGGGGAGAAGGATACCGCTTCCTATTTCAGTTTTTATGACGTGTGCGACCGAATGTCTACCGTTTTAGGGACCTTTATTTTTGGTTTTATTATTCAAATGACCGGGAATATGCGGCTCGGAATTTTAGTATTAGTCCTCGTTTTTGGGGCTAGTTTAGTCTTTTTGAGACCTTTACTAGCAAGTGCAAAAGCAAAGGCTATATGGGGATAATGTTTCGTTCCTGAGCCTGTTTCCAAGAATCAGGAATATGTGCTAGAATTTCTAATTCCAAAGCTTTGACAATAGCCTTTCTAGAATAGGAGGGAGCGTGAACGAGAGCCACTTCGCGCACGGGCTTAGGTTCAGGTAAGGTATACACTTTTTCCTTTAACTTAGGATCTAAATAATCGACAAACATCTGAGGAATAATGGTTTGGCCAAAACCCTGATCAGCCAAGCGAACAATCGTTTCCATACTTCCCGTCTGGTACGTCATTTTCGTCCCAATCAAAGGCCCTGAAGGCAAATTACAAATCGAATTCACCTGACTACTCAAACAATGCCCTTCCTCTAAAAGCCAAAGTTTGGAAGGATCCAACGTGGATTTCAACTTCGAACCGTCATCTTCCCAGACATTCGAATACAAAAATAATTCTTCGTAATAGAGCGGTATCTCTACTAAGGAATCATTTAGAGGTGTAACTAGAATACCAATGTCAATTTTCCCTTCTTGAATCCCTTTCTTGATATTAGCTGTCGTGGTTTCTGCAATGCGAATCGTCAGGTCAGGGTATTTTAGCTGGAAGTCTGCCAAAAATTTAGGCATTAAATAGGGGGCAATGGTGGGAATAACACCGATCGAAACGGTGCCGTTCACCTGATTTGACCAACCTTTGGAAAGAGAAAGAATCGAATTGCTTTCGCTAAGAATGGCTCGCGCTTTGGCAATCACCTCTCTCGCTTCCAAAGTGGGAACAAGGGGTTTCGCCTTACGGTTAAAAAGTGTCAGATTTAATTCATCCTCTAATTTTTGCACCTGCATACTCAGGCTGGGCTGGGAAACACAACAATAATCCGCTGCTTTGGAAAAACTTTGCAGATCAGCTAAGGCCACAATGTATTCTAATTGAGTTATTGTCATAGTATAATTTAAAACTATACAAATATAGAAAATATAGATTTGACTAATAACACTTTAATCAAGATCTTTGCATCACAATTTAACAAGAACAATAAAACAAAAAATACAGATGGCAAATCACATGTTAGGATTAGGAAGTCAATTTCCAGCATTTTCAAAAACAGCAGTCGTTTCTTTAGAGCAAGGAAAAGAATTCGCTACAATTACTTCAGAAGATCACAAGAAAGATGGTAAGTGGTTAGTAATGTTCTGGTGGCCAAAAGACTTTACTTTTGTTTGCCCTACAGAAATCGCTGAATTCAATCGCCGTGCAGGAGATTTCGCAGATCGCGATGCTTCTTTAATCGGAGCTTCTACGGATTCTGAATTCGTTCACGCTGCTTGGAGAAGAGATCACGACGATTTACGTGGCTTAAAATTCCCTATGTTAGCGGATACCTCTAAGAGCTTAGCGGAAGAATTAGGTATCTTAACGGAAGGAGAGAAAGTAGCTTACCGTGTAACGTATATCGCTGACCAAGACGGTGTAATCCGTTGGGTATCTGCAAACGACCTTTCAGTAGGACGTAACGTAGACGAAGTATTACGCGTATTAGATGCGTTACAAACAGACGAGCTTTGCCCATGTAACTGGAAAGCTGGAGACGCAACGTTATAATCATTTCATTAGCCCCAGGATTCCCTGGGGCTATTTAAATCAACAATCATGAGTGAGACTAAAGACAACTTATTGGCGGAGATAAATATCCCTGCCACGGAATCGTTTGCCCTTTTGGACACCTTAGATGCAGCAGATCACCGCTACATTAAAGACCTTAAAATCAATGTTTCAAATGCCTTGCGCGCTCAAACGTTATCAGAGAAAGAGGCTATTCTATTAGCCTTAGCAGTTTCTGTGAATCAAAAGCACACCAGAACGATTGATTCCCTTACAGAATTAGCGCTTAGCAAAGGATCGACGGATGCAGAAATAAATGAAATCCATGCCTTGGTTTCGTTATTGAATGCAAACAATATTTTCTACCGATTCAAACACATGGTCGATAAAGAATATTATAATACCGCACCTGCAGGCATTCGGATGTCCATTATGATGAATCCAGTCTTAGGTAAGGAATTCTTTGAATTAGCTAGCTTAACGGTTTCAGCGATTAACGGCTGCGAAATGTGTGTGACTTCCCATGAGCAATCGGTGAAGAATCACGGAGCGACAGAAGCGCGTATTTTAGATGCAATCCGTCTAACGGCGATCATTAAGAGTTTGATCGTTCTTTTATAATTTAGTTTTAGGTTGAGTTAAAATTGAGGGGAGCAATCCCCTCTTTTTTTATTCCACAGGGATTAGGGTAAATTCTACCCGGCGATTAATTCGCCTAGTATCCTCTAAGAAGTTGTTTGCCAAAGGCTTAGAGCCGCCCCATCCCTTCGTCTGAATGCGAGTTGCATCCACTCCTTTAGAAACCAAATAAGCCTTCACGTTTTCTACTCGTTCTAGTGATAATTTCAAGTTATCATTCCAATCGCCTTGGTTATCCGTATGCCCTTCCAGCAACAAATGGTATTGTGAATTATCAGATAATAGAGCAATAACTTTTTCTAACTCAGCTTCAAAACCAGGTTTCATTTCAGCTTTTCCTTGGTCAAAATTAACATTCGCCAAGGCGATAGCTTTATTCATTTCCACTGTTTGAAGGAAGAAATTCCGGTTAATTACTTGAAAGTTGCGCGATGAAGTGAAGTCAAAACTTTCGACTTTGGAGAAATAACCTGACTTCTTGATTTGAACGGTAAAGGGCTTTTTCGCTGGCCACATAAAGCTATAATCACCTACGTAAGGGTCATAATCAAGGGAAAGCGTATCCGAGGGATTTCCTTTCGTTTTAATGACAATGCGCGCCGCCATAGGTTCTTTAGTCTTTTGATTAATCACCTGGCCAGTCAGTTGAATTAAGGTCAAAGGCTTCGCTTTTTCAGGAATCTTTATACGGAAAATATCCTCAGCACCCACCGAATTCTCTGTGGAACTAAAATAAGCATAATCACCTTTAGCTGAGACAGAGAAATAACCATCCCACTGAGGCGTATTGACAATAGGACCTAAGTTTTCTGGTGCCGACCAGTTTTGCCACGTATCATCTAGACGACGAGATAAAAAGATGTCATTATTGCCATAACCCACGTGACCGCTAGAGGAAAAATACATCGTCACTCCATCAGGAGCAATAAAGGGCGTTGATTCTGCCTCACCCGTATTAACAACAGGGCCGATGTTTTTAGGTTCAGACCAGGAATCATCCGCATTCAAAAAAGAAACATAGATATCCTTTCCTCCATATGAATCCTTAGTTTCTGTAGTCATTAAGAGCACTTTACCATTAGGGGCTAAGGTATATTCAGAGAATTCTGATTTATTCTTAAAGTTGACAATTTTCAGGGCTTTCGGAAAACTCCATTCGCCCGTTCTTAAGAGAAACGAAAAGGAAACGCCTTTTTCCATCGTCCCGTCTTTCCCATAGACATTGTTCAACAATAAAGTCTTTCCATTAGGTGTGATACCACAAACCGCGTTGTTTTCGTCATTATTAATGGGAGCGGGGAACAACGTAGCTTTCGACCAAGTACGATCTGACTGCCAATTAGAGACCCAAATATCTTGGTTTTTATTAGCCCCTAAATTATCTGGATGCTTCCAGCGGGTGAAATACAGCTTTTGGCCATCCGGACTTACGACGGGACAAATCTCATTGTATTTCGAATTAATGGCATTCCCCAGATTTTCACGTGCCAGAAAGGCATTCGCATCAGTCGTTAATTTTAAAGAGGACTCAATAGGTTCGTCGCTATCCGAAATACCGATGGCATCAATTTGAGAATATCCTTTTACGCGCAAGGAATTAAAGGAAATCTTGATGCCTTTTAATTTGAAACTCGTTTTAGTAGGTAGGCGAATAGTGGTAACCTGAGATCCTGCCGTAGCGTAACCGGGCGAGAAGGAGCGCAAAGGATAGATCTTATTATTTTGATCTAAGCCATCAACGGATGTGATGCTACCCGCTCCAAAGTTTTCAAAAATGGCAATTTGCTTCACCGCCATCGTCGTATCAAAACCCACTAAAAGGTATTCTCCATCCGGACTATCGGCGGTCATGGATTGCCAAGCACTAGGAGTGGCTGACATTTTGGGGTATTTACTAGGGCGACCTAACGCGTGTAATGCACGGTATTCTCTTCCTAAAAGAGGATCTTTGTATTCACTAGAAACAGCAATGACTTGAGAGGCCCATTTTACTTTTTGGGCGAAAGTAAGGGTGGAAACAAAAATCAACAAGATGCAGATTCTGACACCCATCGAATTAATTCGCTACAGACAATAATTCAGCGATGGTTGCTTTCGGATCTTTAGACGCAAAAACAAAACTTCCTGCCACTAAGACGTCTGCTCCTGCCTGATATAAATCAGCAGCATTCGCCATGGTTACACCTCCATCGATTTCAATCTTCAAGGATGTATTTCCTGCTTTAACAGCCATTTCAGCTAGGCGCTTGGTTTTATTGATGGCGTTCGGAATGAATTTTTGACCTCCAAAACCCGGATTAACCGACATAATTAACGCTAAATCCAAATCAGCGATAATATCTTGATAAACTTCCACCGGAGTACCTGGATTGATAGCAACACCGGCTAAACAACCCGCATCTTTAATTTGCTGAATAGTACGGTGTACGTGGGGACAAGCCTCGTAGTGAACGGTAATGACTTTAGCGCCTGCTTTGGCAAACGTCGTAATGTATTGCTCTGGCTTTTCTATCATTAAATGAACGTCAAGCACCTTTGTAGCGACTTTATTAATGGCTTCCAACACCGGAAAACCAAAGGAAATATTAGGAACAAAAACCCCATCCATCACGTCAATGTGAATCCAATCTGCTTTCGATTCGTTCAACATGTGTACTTCAGAACCGATGTTTAAAAAATCACAGGCTAAAACCGAGGGGGCAATGATTAAATTTCTCATACAACAAAGGTATAAAATATTCCCAAACCTTGTTTCCCGCTTGATTCCAATTGAATTAAGTTTTAATTTCGATTATGGATATAAATCAGCGGATGAATGAACTCATTGAGAAGATCAATCTCTATAATGAGGCCTATTATCAACAGAATGAAAGCATCATTTCGGATCAAGCATTCGATCAATTACTCGCTGAATTAATCCAATTAGAGCAAGCTAATCCCCTTTTTGCTCGCTCAGATAGCCCCACACAAAAAGTAGGGGGAACCATCACGAAAGAATTCAAATCCGTTACCCATCAATTCCCGATGTTATCTTTAGGAAATACCTATAACGAAACGGATTTACGGGATTTTGATGAGCGGGTTAAAAAAGGGTTAGAAGGAGAGAAATTTGAATACGTTTGTGAGCTGAAATTTGACGGCGTTGCTTTGTCGTTTTGGTATACGAACGGTGTCTTACAAAAAGGGGTAACAAGAGGCGATGGAACGCGAGGGGATGATATTACGGCGAACGTGAAGACCATCAAAAGTTTACCCACCCGCGTTAATTCAACGATTTTACCTTCCACTTATGAAATCAGGGGCGAAGGCTATATGCCTATCACTTCCTTTGATCGAATTAATGCAGAGAAGATTGCTAAAGGAGATCAACCCTTAGCCAACCCGCGCAATGCGGCTTCCGGTACTTTCAAAATGCAGGATTCAGCGGAGGTGGCCCGCAGAGAAATGGAATGCTTTATTTATTCCTATTTAGGTAATGAGAATCCTTTCAACAGCCATTCAGAGGCATTAGAGCATTTAAAAACGGTTGGATTTAGTGTTTCACCCACGTATCGTGTTTGTTCTTCGATCGATGAAGTATTAACCTATATCGAGGATTGGGCGGAGAAAAGAAATGATTTACCCTTAAATACGGATGGGATAGTGATTAAGGTCAATGATTTTGGTCAGCAAGAACGTTTAGGTTTTACCGCCAAATCACCCCGCTGGGCTATTGCCTTCAAATATCCATCTGAAATTGCACGAACTCGGATCAACTCCGTTTCCTACCAAGTAGGTCGAACCGGTAATGTAACGCCGGTTGCTAACTTGGAACCTGTTTACTTGGCAGGAACGGTCATCAAACGGGCCTCCATTCACAATGCGAATGAAATGGAAAGACTGGATTTACGAGAAGGCGATACCGTTTTCATTGAAAAGGGTGGGGAAATTATTCCCAAAATCACCGGAGTCGATACTTCCGTTCGAAAAAATGGAGACGCTTTTGTATTCCCACATAACTGCCCTTCATGTAACACTGAACTTATTCGTCTAGAAGGCGAGGCAAATCATTATTGTCCAAACGACACCAGTTGTCCACCTCAAATCAAAGGTAAAATCGAGCATTTCATTGCGCGTAAAGCCCTAAACATTGAAAACTTAGGAACCGAAACGGTCGATTTATTATTTGAAAAAGGAATCGTTCAAAACGTAGCTGATTTGTATGATTTAAATGCAGAGAAATTCATGGGATTAGAAGGTTTTCAGTCTAAATCGATTCAAAACATTCTTAATAGCGTAGAAAAATCAAAGCAAATTCCGTTCCGTCAAGTGTTATTCGGCTTAGGCATTCGACATGTAGGAGCGACCATCGCAGAGAAATTAGTCCTGCATTTTCATTCATTAGAGAATTTGATGCAAGCTAATGTGGACGATTTAATCGCGGTTCCTGAAATAGGGGAGCGCATTGCATTAAGTGTTTTGGAATACTTCGCGGTGCCCGAAAATAAATTGATTATTGAACGCCTAAAAACAGCTGGAGTTCAGTTTTCAGAAGAAATAAGCGAAATTGTTTTAGAAACTACGGCCTTAGAAGGTAAAACTTTCGTAATTTCGGGAGTATTTACTCATTTCGATAGAGATGAATTAAAGGCAAAAATCATCGCTAACGGCGGAAAAGTCGTTTCTAGCATTTCTGCCAAATTAGATTACCTAGTCGCTGGCCAAAATATGGGGCCTGCGAAACTAGAAAAAGCGAATTCATTATCCATACCCATTATCTCGGAGGACGAGTTTATAGCCCTCCTTTCTTAATTATGCAATCATTACCTAAATTTCACGGCGTTGCGCCAGCCCTGGTTACTCCCATGAACGAGGATCGTTCCATTAACTGGGATGGCTTACAGAAATTAATTCAACACGTGAGTAACGGAGGCGTTGATTACCTAGTCGTTCAAGGGACAACAGGAGAATCTGCTACCACAACCTCAGATGAGAAAAAACAAATCGTTTCGACCATTCAAGAAGCAAATACAAAGAACTTACCCATCGTTTATGGATTAGGAGGAAATAACACGGAGGCCTTGATTAATCAAATCAAGCAGACTTCCTTCGAAGGTATAGATGCTATTTTATCAGTTTGTCCGTATTACAATAAACCCAGTGCAAGAGGCGTAATAGCACATTATGAGGCCATTGCGGATGCTTGTCCGGTTCCAGTCATCATGTACAATATTCCGGGGAGAACGGGAATCAATATGTCGGCTGAAACTGTTTTAAAACTAGCTGAACACAAAAATATCATAGGAATTAAAGAGGCGTCTTGCATTATCGAACAGTGTATGGAGATTGTCTACCACAAGCCAGAGGAGTTTTTATTAATCTCTGGAGATGATGTGCAAGCTGTGCCTATCATTTCGATAGGAGGAGTGGGAGTGATGTCGGTGATTGCCAATGCTTTCCCGGAGCAATTCACGACTATGATCCACCAGGCTTTAGCTGGGGATTTTAAAGCTGCCTCTAAAGAATTAGGTAAATTTCTGACCATCGACCCCTATTTATACGAAGAAGGAAATCCGGTGGGAGTGAAGAAGTTATTAGAAAATCAAGGTTTGTTTAGTGCACAGGTGCGTATGCCATTAGCCAGCGCCTCTGCTGAATTAGGAAAGAAATTAGCGCAAATTAGTGCGCAAGAAGGATTAAATAAATAATAAATTATGTTTGTACACGTTGTAAATTTTTGGTTAAAAAAAGGACTCAGTGCTGAAGATATCGCGCTTTTTGAAGCTGGCGTTCAGTCCTTAGCGGACGTGGAGACGGTAGATGTATTTAGCGTAGGGAAACCTGCTAAGACAGATCGTCCCGTCATCGATCGTTCGTATGATTATTGCTTATTAACTACGTTTGAAGAGGAGAAAGGTCATGATTATTACCAAACAGCCCCTATCCACTTAGAATTCATCAAAAATTGTGCCCACCTGTGGGATAAAGTAGTAATCTATGATTCAGAAAGCATGTAAGCTTCTTCTCGTTTTATCCGTAGTAGGTTGTTCTAAACATGTTCAGCCCTCCACGTATTATTCGAATGATTTTAAAAACGGGGGTGTAGAGCGTCATGATGGCCTTGGCTTTGAGATTCCGGTGAAATACGATATTGAGGTATTGTATTTTAACGAACATCCGAAGCAGAGCTACGAAGATATCGAAACCATCAAAATGTCAGGGGAGGTTCCATTAGAGGATAAACAGACCCAAAATGGGAAAATGCTTTATCGCGGTAATCACCAAGATAAAAAGCAAGAAATCTTACGTCTAATGGTCGAGAAGGCCAAAGAATTAGGTGCCACCGCCCTGATAGACGTTAAATATTCTGTTTACAGCACCCAAACAGCTAGCGGCTTTACCTTTACTGGAAAAGCGGTTCGTTACGTGTTGAAATAAACCGATAAGCTTCTAAATTAGAAATTAAAACAGGGCCTCGTGAACCTGTAAATCTAATTTGGAAGCTTTTTAGTTTCCGCTCTTTGAAGGTGATCATTCGTTTGTGGCCTATCGTT
>JBJTMW010000168.1:0-2635 GCA_046070715.1 Aquirufa sp.
CTATTTAAATATGCCTTTGGGATCGGGCATTTTGGCAGCTAAAAGCGACCCAAAATTCAAGTCCAATTGCAAAATATCAGCCACGCGAGCTTCATGGAAATAAGTCCACGCTAACTCGTAATTCTCTTTGTAATAGGCCACCTGACAGCGCTTCATCCACGCATTCGCGTTCTTCGGATCCTGCGCTAAAGCGTGTTTCAATTCTGCTTCTACCTCATCCAAGGTTCCACAATCCTGACCCTGCTGGTAACAATTTAACTTCACAATCGCATAATCAACGCGCATCATCGACTGTGTTGAATCTAACTCTAAACCTTTGTTTAAAAGGCGAATAGCGAGATCGTTGTCCCCTCTTTGGAACGAAATAACTCCTAATCCCCAGAAAGCATCCACGCTATTCGGATCTAAGGCGCTGATTAAATTAAATCGTTGTGTGGCGGTGTCTAATCGTGCGGTAGCCACATATTCCCAGGCTCTTTCTGCAAAGAATGCAACTGCCTCAGCCCTCGAGCCAAAAGAGGCATCGCAGCTCGCCACGAACTCATTTAACTCTTTTTGATCTGCTTTCGACAGAGGTTTTGAACCATACAACACTTCGTATTTCGCTGCGCGAACAGGCTTTGCGGGTGCGGCCGCGGGAGTAACCGGCGCCTTCGGCGCCGCCGCCGCATCACTCTTTGCGGGCTTCGTCTGCGAAAACGCTGTAAAACCAGCCGCCAAAATCAAACACAATAACAGAACTCTCTTCATAATCACAAAACTAACGTTTCTTTTTATTGGACGCTGCGCCGGGACGGAATTTTGCATTCTTACCCGGGCGGTTATTGCGGACGATCGGTTTGGGACCTTGAACGGCACCACCTTTCGGTCCCGCTTTCGTAACTGCCTTTTTCTGAGGGACTTTCTTGCCCGAAGCTTTGGCCTTAATCACCCATTTCTTATCGTGGAACGCACCCTTAAAGTCCGGATCCTCGCGTTTGCGCTGGTCATCGACCGCGCGTAACATATCTTGTTGCTCTAAAAACGGCGTTTCTTCGATCTTGATTCCTTCCGGCAGCTGTTCGATTTCGATCTTCTGCTGAATGATCTCCTCGATCTTCGCCCAGTGATAGCTTTCTGCCAAAGTAATAAAGGTAATCGACTCCCCTATCTCCTCCGCACGCCCTGTACGACCAATTCGGTGGACATAATCCTCGTAAATCAAGGGTACGTCAAAGTTAATTACGTGGGAAACTTTGGGGATATCAATCCCGCGTGCCGCCACATCCGTCGTCACCAAAACGCGCACATTTCCCTCGCGGAATTGCGCCATGGCGTTGATGCGCGTGTTTTGGCCCTTGTTCGAGTGAATTACGCGAACTTGGTCTTTCGGTAGAGTTTTTAAGAGGGATTTCTCCACCTCGTTAGCCGCATCTTTAGAGCGACAGAAGATCATAACCCGATGAAAATCAGGGTTTTGCATAAAATAGGCGAGAGCGTGTAATTTGGTTAACAAATTAGGAGCCTCGTAGACCGATTGCGTTACCTGACTCGCTGGCGTAGCCTGCGGGGTGATTTCGATCTTCATCGGAAACTCCAAAAACTCGTGGGACAAGTTCTCCACCTTCTCTGGGAAAGTCGCGGAAAACAATCCGTTCATTCGCTTTTTGTAGGGTATTTTCTCCAAAATCTGACGAATCTGCGGCATAAAGCCCATATCCATCATTTTATCCGCTTCGTCTAAAATCAAGAATTTCAATTCCTTCACCACGATGACATCCTTGCGGTACAATTCGAGGAATCGACCCGGCGTAGAAACGAGGATATCGATGCCTTCCTCGAGGGCTTGGATCTGCGGTTTTGGCCCTAATCCGCCATACAAGGCTAAAATACGCAAATCCGTAAACTGCGCCAAAGCAATCATCACGCTGTGAATCTGCATCACCAGCTCACGGGTAGGCGCTAAAATCAAGGCCCGCGGATTCTTTCCCTGCGCATATTTACAGCGCATCAAGATAGGCAAAGCATAAGCCGCCGTCTTTCCGGTCCCCGTTTGCGCAATTCCCAGTAAATCGTGGCCTTGCAATAATAACGGAATCGCCTTCTCCTGGATGGGCGTCGGTTTCGTATAACCCACCGCGGTACACGCGCGTTGTAGCTGTGGATTTAACCCCAAACTTAAAAATTCATCCATCGGATTCGGCATTGTTATTGATTTACAAAGGTAGGGAAAATATAATTCTTACCTTTGAAACAAAATTATTGTTGTTTTGGAACGAGTTAAGGCATTAATTAAGGCATTTCTATTGAATCTAGGCCTATTGGTCGCACTCTCCTTCGCCACAGGGAGCCTTTCCTCGCTATTTTTAGCCGGCCTCGACTGGATTCAACATAACGGATCCTACCTTTATGCCTTACCACTCGTAGGTTTAATTTTCCAAAGCTTCTCCATCCCAGCCTACCTCATCATCCCCGCTACTTGGCTTAGTCATTTGGCAGGCGCATCGGTGGGTCGCGAGGGAACGGCCGTCACGATGGGTCGCGTATTGGGAGAGAAAATATCCTCTTCTGAAATTTTCGCTAAAGCAGGCATGGCCGCTGGCTTCGCCTCCGTTTTTGGGACACCACTCGCCGGAGCCTTTTTCGCACTCGAAGT
>JBJTMW010000169.1:0-4774 GCA_046070715.1 Aquirufa sp.
TGATGCGTTTGCCATAAATAACTGCTTCATCATTTCGCCATTCGATGCGCTCTAGCAAGGCCTGCGCCATTTCAGCAGCCTCCGCAGTAGACATCAATTTCCCGTAATAATGGACGATTCCGTCGCCTGGAAGCAGGTTTATCGAAGGGTCCGCAGGGAAATCGAAAAGTTCCATTTTAGTTTAAGCGTCTAAGGCTGATGGCACAACCGCCTCCGCGTTGCAGGCGGAAAGTCATTTTTGACTTCGCTGTTACGAGGCGTTTTTCCACGACGTAGGCTTCCGGATTCTTCTCAAAATCAGCGTCATCCGCATCACGGTAGAGCATCGCTTCGTAAGTTTTGTCCGGATCCAAAAAGTCCAAATCAAAGGACATATTGCGAGCTGTCGCGTTCGTGATCGAACCGATAAACCAGGTGTCTTTGTTTTTTGCTTTGCGCGCAATCGTCACGAATTCACCCGGTTCTGCGGTGATGATTTTCGTATCATCCCAGTCCACTGCGACGTCCTTGATGAATTGGAACGCGTCCAATTTAGGCTCGTAATTTTCCGGTAAATCTGCCGCCATTTGCAAAGGACTATAAATGGTTACATAGAGGGCTAATTGTTTAGCCAACGTAGAGCGTACTTTCGTTGTCCGCGTCGAATCGAACTGGTTCAAGTTCATATGAAATAGACCCGGCGTATAATCCATCGGGCCTCCCATCAAACGGGTGAAAGGTAAAATAGTCGTGTGTTCCGCGTTAATTCCGAGTGTGGGCGCATTATTAAATTCCGATCCACGAGCGGCTTCTGCGGCCATCCAGTTCGGATACGTGCGGTGCAAACCGGTGGGGTGCACGGACTCATGTGAATCGACCATCAGGTGGTACTTCGCGGCTTTCTCAGCGACGCGGTTGTAGTGGTTCACCATCCATTGGCTGTCGTGGTGTTCGCCGCGCGGGATGATTTTACCTACGTAACCCGTTTTCACGGTGTTGATTCCTTTGTCCACCATGTATTGGTAGGCTGCATCCATTCTGCGCTCGTAATTCGTCACGGAACTCGAGGTTTCGTGGTGCATAATTAGCTTCAAACCTTTAGAAGCAGCATATTTTGTGAGAGTGTCGATTTGGTAATCTGGATATGGAGTAACGAAATCGAACACCTCTTCTTTCCAATTTCCGAACCAATCTTCCCAACCGGTGTTCCAGCCTTCCACTAACACGCCGTCGAATCCGTGCTTGCCTGCGAAGTCGATGTAGCGTTTCACGTTTTCCGTATTTGCGCCATGCTTTCCTCCTGCCAATGGCCAGTTTGCCTTGCCCACGTGCATTTCCCACCACATGCCCATGAATTTTTGGGGTTTGATCCAGGTAGAATCCTTGATTTTCGAGGGCTCGTTTAAGTTCAAAATTAGCTTAGAGGCCAAAATCTGTTCCGCCTTATTCGAGATCACCACCGTTCTCCATGGGGTGTTGAATGGCGCCTGTGCATAGGCCTTGTTCCCTACCGCATCAGGCACTAAAGCGGAGGTAAATTCGAGGCCCTCCAGCTTCAAATGCATCGCCGGATAATTCACTAATGCCGCCTCGTGTACATTCACATAGATACCGTCCGCGGACTTTAACATCAGGGGAGATTGAACAAAGTTCTTGCCCATTAAAGACGTCACCGCGATGTCTTTTTCCTTGGCTGCCGCGGCTAGGGCATCGATTTCGGAGATTTTCGTTCTTTGGTAGGTATATTCATTCGTGTCGTAATCCCCCGGAATCCAGAAGGCATTGTGGTCGCCCGTCATCGTGAAAGAAGACCACTCGTTATCGACGATAAAATGTTTGAAATTGTCTTGAGATGGGAAGAAATATCGGAAGCCGATTCCGTCATCAAAAACGCGGAAAATCACGTCCATCAAGACGCCGGATTCCTTCAAATGCAGGGTCAATTCTTTGTAATTATTTCTGATCTCCTTTACCTCGCCCCATACCGGTTTCCAGGTGCCGTCCACAACGGTGGAATCCACACCTAAGATTTGAAATTTACGTAATTCCAAAGCCGGTTTTTTCAAGGTCAAACCTAAGTCGGAGGCTGCGATTACCTCTTTGGCTTTATAGAAAACCTGGTATTTCAAGGCTCTATCAGCGCCCTGTGACACTTGAATCGAAATTTGATCAGAGGGAGAAGCGATCTTGAACGATTTTTGGGCGAATAAAGAAACGCTCAAAAGTAGGAGAAGAAGGGTTTTGTTCATGCCGTAAAATTACTAAAATAATAGATTAAACGGTAAATGAAGGCCAAAATTGCCTAGGGCAAAAACTCGATCGCGGGCTTCTTCCCCGTCTTCACAAAAGCCCGCATCGCATCAAACGCCTTCGCAGTCTGCGCATCCGTGAACTGGCAATGAGCTTGACCATTCGTGTATTTAACGGCAAAATAGGAATCGCGACCCTGTGCGTGAATCATATTTTCGATGTTAGTCACCGCATAGGAAACCGGAATTAATTGATCGTAAATGGTGTGCATTAAAACGACTGGTTTGTCGATTTTTCCCGTGCGGTCGTAACGCGCAAAGAGCAAAGCCTGGTCCTTAGTCGCCGGTAAACGTTCTGCGACAGCATTCACTTTCAAATTATCCGGAAAGCCCGTATAAAGCGTTTCGGTATTGTCAAACGGATTGCCTTTTAGCTTGAGGGCGATGTCGCGTAATACGTTTTGGTTAAAAAATAAGGCGCCAGGAAGGTCATCGAATTTCAGGTCAAAACGCTTCGCAAAGGCTACGGCTAACACGGAATCTTTCTGCAATAAGGCCTTTTTAATTTCTCCCATTCTCGCGCCTGCTGAGGCAAAAGAGACAAATCCGACGGAGCTATTGACATCGAAAATATCCTTTAGCGAGGGTACGATCCCCGGAAACAAGCCATTTATCGTGGCATACATATCGTATTCCTTTCTGCACTGTAAATACGGTCGCGAAGAAAGCGGACATAAAGGTAATCCGCCGTTATAGTATTGGCCAAAATTCTCCAAAGTCGCGAACGTAATTCCACCGCCCATCGAGTGACCCATCATAAAGGTCGAGTCCGGCTGACCCATTTTCTTCACAAAAGCTTGGCGCAATTCTTCGGTCGCATCCACTCCCTCCGGTAAGGCAAAACCTTGAATAGGATAATCCGAGGCTGCAACCGCAAAACCCCGATCTAAAATCACCTGCAAACGCTTATCTAATCCCGCATTCGCACTCGCCGCTGGGGTTCCCATAAACTGGTAACCGTGGGCATACATCACGAGTTTTTTGTTCCAATTTTTAGGCATCAAAACTTGATAGCCACCCCCTTTCAGGGTACCTAAATCAATTTTTTCTTGTGCAAAAAGGGTGGTGCTGAGAGCGAGGAAGAGGAATAGTTTTTTCATAGTGCTGGTTAAGAGAAAGCAAAATAAAGCAAAATAAAGAAAAATCGGTAATTTGCAGTATGGAGAAGCCGTATATCGTCGACCAAAAATTCGAGAAAGAAAGCATACTCGCCCTGGGCGAATACGAACATTGCGTTTTCAAAAACTGCCAGTTTGAATCAGCAGATTTCAAAAATTTCCAATTCGTAGACTGCAGCTTTGAATCTTGCAATCTCAGTTTAGTCAAACTCAGCGGCGCGGCACTCCAAAAAGTCCACTTCAAAGATTGCAAAATGCAGGGACTCCGCTTCGAAGCCTGCAATCCATTTTTGTTCGAAGTGAGCTTCGATACCTGCGTTTTAAACCTGTCTTCTTTCTATCAAATCAAGGGAAAAAAGACCCAATTCGCCGGCTGTTCTTTGCACGAGGTGGACTTCACAGAAGCGGATTTCTCCGAGGCTGTTTTCGATGATTGCGATTTGGCTGGGGCGCTTTTTGATCAAACCAATGTAAGTAAAGCGGACTTCCGCAGCGCCTTTAATTTTGTCATTCATCCGAGCATAAATCAAATCAAGAAAGCGAAGTTTTCACAGGATGGCTTAGCTGGTTTATTACAGGGCTTTGACATCTCTATAACCTAATATGAAAAAAATCTTATTCCTGCTCCTACTGAGCGCGCCACTTTTCTCTAAGCCCCGCACGATTGTCACGACAGACGGCGAAATCGATGACGTGGACACCTTCATCCGGATGCTGTTGTATTCGAATGAATACCAGCTGGAGGGCTTGGTATATTCGAGTTCGATGTGGCATTACAAAGGCGACGGAAAAGGGACGAAATTCACCTCTGAAATGGAGATGACGCGCAAAATGTACGGAGCAAAAACGGATCTCCGCTGGCCTGGCGTTAACTGGATTCAAGATTTATTAAAGGCCTACGCACAGGTGCATCCGAACTTAATTTTGCACGATAAAAACTACCCGGCCCCTGCCTATTTAAACAGCTTAGTCAAAGTAGGAAACATCGATTTCGAGGGAGAAATGGAGCAGGTAACGCAGGGTTCGGAGTGGATCAAAGCGAAGCTATTAGACAAGAATCCGGAGCCTATTTATTTGCAAGCATGGGGCGGAACGAATACGATTGCTAGGGCTTTGAAATCGATCGAGGAACAATACGTGGGCGATAAAAACTGGCCCAGCATCAAAGAAAAAATCGCTCAAAAAGCCATCATCTACACCGTGATGGACCAAGATGCAACCTTGAAGAATTACATCGGTGTACATTGGCCACAAATTCGGGTGTTTTATAATGCGCAGCAGTTTGCCAGCTTCGCCTATCCGTGGAAGCGCGTGATGCCTAAGGCGACGCAACCGTATTTCGAGGGTACCTATATGGGGCCAAAAATT
>JBJTMW010000170.1:0-10102 GCA_046070715.1 Aquirufa sp.
CTTAATGTTAGCGGGTAAAGTAGCAGTCGTAGCAGGTTACGGTGACGTAGGAAAAGGTTCAGCTGATTCATTACGTGGTGCTGGTTGCCGTGTATTAGTGACTGAAATTGACCCTATTTGTGCTTTACAAGCAGCGATGGATGGTTATGAAGTAGTTCCAATGGATGAGGCAGCAACTCGCGCTAACATCTTTGTAACGGCGACAGGTAACGTGAAAATTATCCGTGACCGTCACTTCAAAGCAATGAAAGACAAAGCAATCGTTTGTAACATCGGTCACTTCGATAACGAAATCGATATGGAGTGGTTGAACAATAATTACGGTTCTACAAAAGATCAAATCAAGCCACAAGTAGATATGTACACGATCGATGGCAAAAACGTAATCGTTTTAGCAGAAGGTCGTTTAGTGAACTTAGGTTGTGCCATGGGTCACCCATCATTCGTGATGTCGAACTCGTTCTGTAACCAAACGTTGGCTCAATTAGAGCTTTGGGCTAACTCAGCGAGCTACGAGAACAAAGTGTACATTCTTCCTAAGCACTTAGATGAGAAAGTAGCGTTCTTACACCTAGCGCACATTGGTGCTAAATTAGAGAAGTTAGAGAAAGAGCAGGCGGATTACATTGGCGTTCCTCAAGCAGGGCCATACAAGCCAGAGCACTACAGATACTAGGATTTAGTTTCTGGCAGGTTTTGAAAGGCCGCGACTCGTAGAGTCGCGGCCTTTTTGTTTTCCTCATTATCAGTTTCTTGGTAATCTCCCACAGCGAGTACCGAAACTCAAAGATTAGACTACCTTTATCCCAGTACTCACATTTAACCACTAATACAATGAAAAATCACTACACGACCTATGTCGTGGCAATCCTATTTGCCTGCAATTTAGTTGCCACCTCCTGCTCGAAAGATCCAGCAGCGACCATTGTTCCAGTAAACACTACTTACACGCTACTCAATTCAAATGGCTTTTTGGCTTTCGAAGACCAAGCCGCTTTTCAGGCGTATGTCGAAAAGTTCCAAAAGAACCCTTCCGATCCGAGCATTTTACGCGACATCCAATTTTTGGAATCACAAAGCACTGAATTGCGCAAATTAGATTCGCTAACCTTGACACAAATGGCCGAAACAGGCGACCTCACAGGGTTCGAACATATGCTAAAACTCGTGGGTGATGGCGATGACAAATCACTACAGCCCATCGTAGATGACCCCACTTTAAGCCGATTAATTAACAAAGAGGGGCTAATTCAAATAGGTGAGCTAGTCTACCAAGTCAATCCTTCTAAAGTCTTTCAAATTAGAATCGTTGATTTCGAACAGAACAAAGCGACTTTCCTCGCCTCACCTGAAAAAGTGGCACAAGCAACCGTTTATCAAAGCCAACCGATTGGCGCGTTAAAACCCACTACTGCATTGAAAACACTAAACAAGGTCGAAAGCAACACTGTTACCTACGAAAACCCGGGTCAAGGAACGTGCCGATTTACCGCAGAAGTTTACCTCTTAGACTTAGGGTTCTACCGAAAATTGGCCGTCCGCGTAAAACACGAGTGGCGCCAACGCTTTTGGTTCACCTATTATTGGGGAAATAGTAGTGCTGCGATGTCCATGGAAGGTGATATTAATTTTCTCGAATATTACACTCCTTTTTCAAAGCACTATTCAGCCGCTACTCAAGACGATTTTAAAATTGAAACGGTCATCGATGAAACCTTCAATTATGTCCCTTTAAATTGGGCAACGAATGTTGGAACTGCCATTTGCCGGGGCAGAAACGGTCTTTACTATTCACTAACAATATAAAAAGTCAAATATGAAATTTCCAATCTTTTCTCTCCTATTATTGGTTACAATCTGCGCAAGTGCGCAAGAAACAAAGCCTTTGTATTCCATCTCTATTTTATCGCCTTCCATCGGCTTGGAGAAGAGCATACAAGAAAATAACTCGCTTAAATTATCTATAGGAAACTCCATCGGATATGGCAGCACAAATGGTTTACAGTCTAAATTATTCATGCTGAGAGGCGAATACCGACACTATTATAACCTAGAAAAACGGAGAGACGAAGGACGTCTCTCCACCAATTATTCTGGAAATTATATCGGATTATTTGCGGAGCCTTCTTTTGTTTTTGTGAAAGGAGAAGAGGCAACCCATATGTATGCTGGGGGTGTTTGGGGTATTCAACGAAACTACAACAGCCATTTCCATCTTGACCTTTCGTTAAATGCGGGAATTGGACAAAATGGTTTTGAAACCAAAGCAGGGTTGAGACTCGGATTTTGGCTAAAATAAATGCTCCGAAGGGTCTGCATTTTTCATTCAAAAACCGTATTTTTGCACAAAATAATAGCAAAGAAGATATGAAATTTGGCGTAGTAGTATTCCCAGGATCCAATTGTGACGACGATACCGTCGGAGTCATTCAAAGTTTAGGCTATGAGGCTGTTAAACTATGGCACAAAGAGACTGATCTACAAAACTGCGATTTTATTATTGTTCCAGGTGGTTTCTCATACGGAGATTACTTACGTTCTGGTGCTATTGCCCGTTTCTCCCCTATTATGGAGCACGTTATTGAGCACGCAAAAAATGGCGGTTATTTAATGGGAATTTGCAATGGTTTCCAAGTATTGGTTGAGGCGCATTTATTGCCTGGCGTTTTATTAAGAAACAATACTCAGAAATTCATTTCGAAGAATATCTACTTAAAAGCTGCAACGAACAATTCCTTGTTAACTCAAGAATTAGATACAAACAAAGCCTACAAAATACCTATCGCGCACGCAGAGGGACGCTACTTTACAGATGAAAAGACTTTGGCCTCTTTGAAAGCAAATGACCAAATCTTGTTCTACTACTGCGACCAGAATGGCGAGGTAACAGAAGAGTCTAACCCGAATGGTAGTCTTTTAAACATTGCTGGTATTTGTAACGAAGGTAGAAATGTATTTGGAATGATGCCTCACCCGGAAAGAGCGGCAGATCCAGATTTAAATAATACAGATGGATTAGAGATTATGAAGCAATTAATCTTGCAGACTGTTTAATCTTCTACCATACTCACAAAAAAGGCCTTTCTTTCGAGAGGCCTTTTTTATGTGCTATAAGGTAGATATTAACGTAAATCGTTCACTTCTACACCTGGAAAGGCTTTCTTATCGAAGCTGAAGAATTTGTCGTCAGCGTTTGCTTTAGGGTTTAGCTTAGCCACTTTGAAGTGCTGTTTCTTTCCTGCCTTGTTAATGATCGTCCACTCACTTACAGAAAGATCTGCATTGGAGATTTTAAGGGCAATACTCTTAACCTGAGTTCCTTTTGCCACTGGCGATAGCTCTACCGTTGAAACGCCAGCTGATTCACCTTTTAAGGAGATCTTGTAGGCCTTCTTGTCGAATGAATAAATCTTAGCCGGATTCAAATCACCTTCTGATGGATCGAAGCTAGAGATGTTCACCTCATTGATTTCTTTGATGTAAGTGGCTACTTCTTTTCCATTATTAAAGATCTCTTGGCCAGCTGTCTTTAAACGAAACTTCGTGCCCTTCACCGTAATGGATCCTGACATGGTGGCCGCGCCTTCAGTTTGGTAGGTAAAGTTAGCAGAGAACGAACCCATCGCCTTGTATTTTTTCTGCATCCCATCAATCAAGCTTAACGCTTTGTTCGATTGAGCAAATACACTAAAACTTAATGCAAGTAATAATAATCCTTTTTTCATCTTATAAATTTTTCAAAATCTCTTCTAATTCAGTCTCTGATTTCACGAGTACTTCTCTGGCTTTGGAACCACCAAATGAACCTACGATTCCTGCAGCTTCTAACTGATCAATTAAACGGCCTGCACGGTTATACCCTAGTTTCAACTTGCGTTGAATTAGCGATGTACTTCCCTGCTGGTGCATCACAACTAAACGAGCGGCTTCATCGAAGAAGGAATCGCGATCACTTGGATCAAAGTCCCCGCGATCTTGACCACCCATCTCCTCTGAATCAGGTTCAGGCAACAAATAGGCTGAAGTGTACCCTTGTTGGTTTCCAATGAAATCACAAATATCTTCTACCTCTGGGGTGTCTACGAAGGCGCATTGCAAACGAATCACTTCTGAACCCATCGACAACAACATATCCCCCATACCCACTAACTGATCAGCGCCGCCGGCATCTAGGATGGTGCGGGAGTCAATTTTGGACATTACCTTAAACGATAGACGAGCTGGGAAGTTCGCCTTAATCGTTCCTGTAATTACGTTAACTGAAGGACGCTGCGTCGCTACAACCAAGTGGATACCAATGGCACGCGCTAATTGAGCAAGACGCGCAATCGGATGCTCTACCTCTTTCCCTGCCGTTAACATTAAATCGGCTAACTCATCAATCACTAAGACGATGTAAGGCATAAAATCGTGCTCATTGGGATTCAAGCGACGATTAATAAACTTCTGGTTGTATTCCTTTATGTTTCGGCAACCCGCATCTTTCAATTTGTCATAACGCAAGTCCATCTCCTTACAAAGTGAGTTCAAGGTACTCACGACTTTCTTCGTGTCGGTGATAATCGCCTCTGCTGAATCAGGAAGACAAGCCAAGAAGTGGCGCTCTAACTTGTTGAAAAGCGACAATTCTACTTTCTTCGGATCGACCAAAACAAACTTCAACGTCGCTGGGTGCTTCTTGTAAATTAAGGAAGTAAGGAGCATATTTAAACCGACAGACTTACCTTGACCGGTGGCTCCGGCCATTAAGAGGTGAGGCATTTTGGCCAAATCCGCAACAAAAATCTCATTCGAAATCGTTTTTCCTAAGGTGATAGGTAAATCGAAGATAGACTTTTGGAACTTCTCTGAACCGATCACGGCACGCACAGGTACCATTTCGCGGTTCTTGTTAGCTACCTCGATACCGATGGTGTCCTTACCTGGCATTTGGCCAATGATACGAACGCCCATTGCAGCTAACGAAAGCGACAAATCGTCCTCCAAAGAAGTAATTTTACTTACACGAACACCGGCCTTGGGAACAATTTCATACAAGGTAACCGTGGGTCCAATCGTCGCTTCAATCTTTTGAATCCCGATTCCGTAATTCAATAAAGTTTCGACAATCTTCTCCTTGTTCGCCTTCAACTCATCCATCGTCACCTGCGATGTCTGGTTCTTTTGATCGTATTCTTTTAATAAATCGATCGTAGGAAACTGGTATTTAGGCAAATCAGCGGTAGGGTCATAGAGGCCAAATTGCTCCACCAAATCATTCGCCTTGATTTCGCGAGATACCGGTGTAGGTTCTTCCTCAATCACTTCATCCGCTACATCAGCCACTTTGTAGGTGAAGTCGAGATCATCCTCTTTCTTTTCTTCCGCCACCACAGGCTCTGGCACAGCCACAACCGGTTCTTCTACCTCAGGAGCCACTTCTTCCACCACCGGCGGAACTATCGGTCTAAATTCTTGTAAATCATCGTTATCCACATGAACTGAGGGACCATCTTCATCGATGAATAGACTTTCCTCCTCTTCTTCTTCGTCCTCTTCGGTTGCTACAGGTGGAGCAACAAGAGCCTTTTTAGGATTCAATTGGTAGAATAATACCAAGAAGATGAATCCACCAAAACCAATCACAAAAATGGATAGGTAGCCTAATAATTGATAAAGCTTCTCATTCACGAAATACCCTACTCCACCTCCAATTGAATGGGGCAAATCAAGGGAGAAAACGAAAAATCCAGCAAGTAAACTAAACCAAAGAATGTAGAATAAAACCTGCCAAGACAGGCGCTCTAAAGAGTAAATCTCTTTTTTAAAACCCACTTTTAACGCCGACAAATAGAATAAGGGGATTAACAATAAGGTCGACCATCCAAAAGTCTTGAATAAAAAGAAGTGTGCGATTTTAGCGCCTAAAAGTCCCGCAAAGTTTTTAATCGGAATATCAGAACCCTTAATCGTATCCACCACGCCGCGTTCCACCTCACTTTGATCCGAAACACCTACAAAAAAACTAGAACCAAAAGATACCAATAAAAGGGTACCAATCAGAAACAAAAAGGCGGCTATAATTAACTGAATGCGGTATAGAACAGCACCGTCCATTTTTCTTTTGGGCTTATCTTGCTCAAAATTAAGTTGTAAAGTGCTCGTAGGGTTACTTATCTTTTTTGCCATAGAAGGAACAAGGGTATAATCTTATAAATTTCGCTTTTTTGATCCGATTTACAAAATCAAATTACAGTCCGGCGGCGAGTATTTCTTGGTTTATTTCCTTAATCAAACCTGGCCCCTCGTAGATGAAGCCGGAATAGATTTGGACTAAGGAAGCACCCGCTTTCAATTTTTCGATTGCATCGGCTCCGGAATGAATTCCACCTACCCCGATAATGGGAAATTGGCCGTTTGATTTTTGATGTAAATAGGCCACCACCTCCGTGGATCTTTTGGTCAAAGGCTTGCCACTTAATCCCCCCATCTCGCCTTTGTGAGCAGATTGCAAACCTTCGCGAGACAAGGTCGTATTTGTCGCGATGACGCCTGCTAAGCGCGTCTCTAACACAATTTCAATCACGTCATCTAATTGATCATCGCTCAAATCCGGCGCAATTTTCAATAAAATCGGCTTCTGCACCGGCTTTAAAGCATTCAAGTCCTGCAAGGTCTGCAGCAATTGTTTTAGGGGCTCCTTTTCCTGCAAAGCACGTAAGTTTGGGGTATTAGGAGAGCTTACGTTGACTACGAAATAATCCACTACGTCATATAAAGCTTCGAATCCTTGGCGGTAATCGTCATCCGCTAATTCATTGGGGGTTACTTTGTTCTTCCCTAAATTTCCACCCACAATCACCTTTGAACGACGTTTTTCGAGGCGAGCTTTCATCGCGGCTAAGCCCTCGTTATTAAATCCCATACGATTAATAATCGCTTCATCTTCTAGCAGACGAAATAAACGAGGCTTGGGATTGCCGTCCTGCGGTTTGGGAGTAACCGTACCTACTTCAATAAATCCAAAACCCAATTCTGCGAATTCATCAATCAACATCGCATTCTTATCGAATCCTGCCGCTAGACCCACTGGATTAGGAAAATGGAGTCCAAAAACCGTCCGTCCTAATCGTTTAGCCTCCACCTGAAACAAGGCTTTAAAAAGCAAAGACATCCCCGGAATGCGCAAAGTCAAACGAATTAAATCGGCGGCTAGGTAATGCGCGCGCTCGGGATTAAATAAAAAGAAAAGAGGTTTTATGAAAATTTGATAAAACATGTGGATTTTTTGGACGAATGAATAGACAAAAATACAAAAAAGGACGGGCTGATGCCGCACTCTGAAAAAAAATCCTAATTTTAAGACATCAAGCATTTTATATAAAATTTATAGCCTATGTTAAGTCGTGTAGCCAACTCCATCTATTGGATGAATCGGTACATCGAGAGAGCTGACAATTACGCCCGCTTCATCTCGGTAAATTTCAACCTTGCCCTAGATTTACCACCCAATGTTCCCGAGCAATGGGAACCCTTAATCGTGGCAACGGCAGATCATTACAATTTCTTTGAGCATTATCCCGAAGCAAACCGCGAGAATGTGTTGTATTTTATGACCTTCGATGTCAACAATCCAAACTCGATCCTTTCTTGCTTGTATTCCGCGCGCGAAAATGCCCGCACGATTCGCGAGAGTATTTCCAAGGAAATGTGGGAGTATGTCAACCAAATCTACTGGAAAGTAAAGGACCGCGTAGAGGGAAGTAAAAGCTGGGAATTAGCCAGATACCAAGGTTTTTTAGAGGAAATCAAATCTGGAAGTCAGTTGTTTTACGGCATTGTGGATTCGACGATTACGCGTGGAGAAGGCTGGCATTTTGGTCAATTAGGAAAATTACTCGAACGAGCGGACAAGACGACCCGTTTTTTGGACGTCAAATACTTCACTTTATTGCCTAACGTAGATGCGGTGGGCTCTCCATTAGACCTATTATTATGGTCTTCGGTTTTAAAGTCCGTTTCTGCCTATAATATGTTCCGCCAGCAATACAAAGTGGTGAATCCCACGAATATTGTGGAATTTTTGATCTTAGACAAAGGGTTTCCGCGCTCAGTCGTGCATTGCTTAACGGAAGCGGAACAATCGCTCTATGCGATTTCTGGCACCTCGTTTGATCACGGTTATTCCAATTTAGCGGAGAAAAAACTCTCGAAAATCCTATCTGAAGTTCAGTTCACAGAGATTGAAGATATTTTAACAACGGGATTGCATCAGTTTTTGGATGATTTCCAAACCTCAAACAATGACATTGGCCAAACCATTCACAATACTTATTTTGACTTAAAGCCGGTCAATTAAGCCGGCTATTTGTTAAAATTAGTGTAATATTGCGCTCCCATTTGCCACCCATCATCATATGACATATTGTTTAGGAATTACCGTTAAAGAAGGATTGATTGCCATTGCAGACACGCGAATTACTGCAGGTAATGAAGTATATTCGAACAAGAAAATCTCCATTCACGAGATTAAAAATCATTCGCTTTTCATCATGACAGCTGGATTACGTTCTGTACGGGACAAAGCAGTCACTTATTTCAATCAAGCCATCGCAGATGAGGAGGAATCCTACGATTATATGTTTCAGGCGGCTACATCCTTTGGCCAAAAACTAAAACAAGTAGCTGCCGAAGATCGAGAAACCCTAGAAAAAGAGGGTTACGCATTCAATTTACATGCAATTGTGGGAGGACAAATGCCCAAAGACAGCGAGCATAAGTTGTTTTTAATCTTCCCAGAAGGCAATTGGATTGAGATTAATGATGGGTTAAAATACCAGATTATTGGTAATTCCAATTATGGAAAACCCTTATTAAACCGCAATTTAACCCACGAAACTTCGCTAAAAGAGGCCTTAAAAATGGGATTCTTATCGTTCGATGCCACCCAAGTAAGTGCGAATGATGTGGACTTCCCCATCGATGTAGTCGTTTACGAAAAGAATAGTTTTAAGGCCAAAGAAGTTAGACTTTACAAGGAAGACATGCAAAAGATTTCCGATGATTGGAATGAGGCATTGCGTAAATCACTGGAAGGAATCGAAGAAGGTTGGATGAAAGACTTAATTTCGCCAACGAAATGATCGCGCGCATCCAGCATAAACT
Source organism: Aquirufa sp. (assembly GCA_046070715.1). Taxonomy (GTDB): domain Bacteria; phylum Bacteroidota; class Bacteroidia; order Cytophagales; family Spirosomataceae; genus Aquirufa. The sequence goes on from JBJTMW010000170.1 coordinate 9,145, forward strand.
TCGGTATGATTACAGTGAATCGGTCACCTTGGATCCGCACGTGCTCTATTTGCATCCACGTAAAAGTGCCCTATTAACAGTTCAAGATTTCCAATTAGATATCCAACCCAGCCCGGTTCAGGTTTCAAAAAACCTGGATCCGGAGGGAAATATTCAAAATATTCTGTTCTTCAAAGAGCCCACAAATTTTCTTGAAATTGAAATGAAGGCCACGGTAGAAACGACGGAATTCAATCCGTTTGATTTCGTCTATTTCCCTTTTGAAAGCAAATCATTGCCTATTACTTATTCTCGTTCCTACCAAAAAACACTTAGCCCTTATTTAGGCTTAGAGGGTGTTACTCCGAACGTGGAACAAATGGCACGCCAAATAGCTTCGGGTGTACGATACAGCACTTCAGCTTATCTTTCTGCCTTAAATGAGTTCATTTTCAACCAATTCGCATACGAAATCCGCGAAGAGGGAAATCCGAACACCCCTGAATTCACGATGATTAACCGCAAGGGTTCTTGCCGGGATTATGCAGTCTTGTTTTCTGCTCTTTGCCGCGCAATGGGATTAGCCACTCGATTTGTTTCTGGATATTACATCGGCGTTGCTCCGGTAGATGTGCCAAATCAGACGCATCATTTACACGCTTGGGTGGAAGTTTATTTGCCGGGTGGTGGCTGGAGAGGCTATGATCCCACGCAGCATGAAGTCGTTTCTGGAAATCATATTCCATTAGCCGCGTCTTGTTTGCCAGAGGAAATCACACCGGTTTACGGATCTTACAGAGGTGCTGCAAGCTCGTTATTAACTACTAACGTATTTATAGAGAGAATTTAGCCTACTAATAATTGGGCCAAAAGATAATCCGCAATCAAAATCGCAATACAAGAATTCGTTACCGCAGCTGTACTTGCTGTCCCTACTTCATAAGCTCCCCCTTTCGTATAGAAACCTTTGAAAGCTGAA
>JBJTMW010000171.1:0-2821 GCA_046070715.1 Aquirufa sp.
AAAAAAAGCGAAACTTTCGTTTCGCTTTTCGCTCTGGTAGAGAGTGAGGGATTCGAACCCCCGGACCTGTAACAGTCAACAGTTTTCAAGACTGCCGCAATCGACCACTCTGCCAACTCTCTGTCTCCTTAAGAGATTGCAAAAGTAAGGCGTTTTTCCAGATTTTGCAATACTCTTCTCTAAAATTTTAGATAAAATTCAAGATATAATCTCTTTTAGCCTGAAAATCAAGGGCATCCGGAATCCAATTAATTTCAATTCCGGCCCGTTCCATTTTTCTAAAATAGGTCATTTGGCGTTTCGCAAACTGGTGAATCGCCGTTTCCAGCCCTTTTTCAAAATCCTCTTTCGTTATCAATCCCTCTATATAGTTCACCATCCACTTGTATTCCAAACCCAACCAACGCAATTCCTCCGGATGCACGCCATCGTATAAAAGCTGTTGCACTTCCTCTAGCATCCCCTCTTTCAGTCGCACTTGAAATCGAGTGGATATTTTATCTCTTCTTGTTTCCGTGGATGGATTTAAACCGAAAACGGTATACTTAAATTGAATATCCAAAGGCTCGGACAAAAAATGAGGCACATGAGAAAATTGGTAATTCGCTATAAGGGATTCTATATACAAACCCGTTCCGCCGCACAGGATGGGCTGCTTTCCACGCGCAAAAACATCATTAATGGCATCAAAAGCGGCCTTTTGGAAGTGGGCCACGGAAAAAGCCTCCCCTATTTCATGGCTATCAATTAAATGATATGGTATAAAACCGTATTCTTTTAAGTCTTTTCCGGTACCTATGTCGAGGCGACGGTAGATTTGTCTCGAGTCTGCAGAAATGATTTCTCCATCTAGGGCACAGGCTAATTCCACCGCCAAAGCCGTTTTGCCACTCGCCGTAGGACCCAATAAAACGATAAGCTGTTGATCAGTAGACATAACGTAATTTCAAATTTCCCTTGTTCATTCGATCACCTAACTGAATGGGGGCCGTCTCTCCTATTTTGGTAAAGCCCACCGACAAAAAACCTTTTCCCGTATTCCATTCCTTGTCCACGTACGTCATCACATTATGCGTATCTGGATGCAAATCTTTGTAGGCCTGTAAGAATTTCGTCAAACCTCCTACTAAACGTATCGTTGAAAGTGTAGCTATCTCTACTAATTCACCTGAATGACATCCCTCAAATCCCGCTTCTTTCATCTTTATTGATTTCCCAAAAACCGCTACCCCTAGCAGTGGATGCCCCTCGTACGAGTACGAACTTTCGATCCCACGAAAAACCCGATGCGGCGGAACGATGCAACCTAGGTAGCTAGAACCCTTTAAAAAACCCTTGATGTGTTCTTTCTCTAAAAAGGAACGCGCCGTTTCGGCATCAATGGGCACCATTCGGGTATCTCGAGCAAAAACGGAACGCAGTGGATTAACACGCGCAATGAGGTGCTTTTCAATCGAAACGCGCCTAGATAACCATTGATCTTCCCCAATACAAATATCACCCTCCATGCTTTCTCCAGGCATCACTTTTACGCGTACCTTAGAGGCTTCGTGTTGCCATACGTTTTCTCCTGCCGATTGAAAACCAATCGAAAGGAGGAAATGAGCGAGGGTAGTCGGGAACTCTTTTGGCATAAAACGTGTAAATATACAGTAGAAATAGGCGCAAAAGCGCTTTGAAAATAAAAAAAACATAACGAATGGACTATAGATTTGAGGCGAGTCGGAAAGAAGTTTCCACTTTTACGAACCAAGAGATCCGAGATAACTTCTTAATTGAGAAAATCTTTCATGCGGACCAGATACAATTAACCTATACTATTTATGATCGCATGATCATCGGTGGAGCTATGCCGGTTTTGAACACCTTGCACCTGCCTAATCCGGAAAAATTACGCGCTAATTTCTTCTTGGAAAGACGTGAATTAGGGATTATCAATGTAGGTGGAAAAGGAACGGTGACTGCGGATGGAGAACAATTTACGATTGATAAATTAGGCGCAGTTTATGTGGGTCGTGGTGTAAAAGAAGTAAGTTTCAGCTCTGCTTCCAGCGAAAATCCAGCGCAATTCTATCTATTGTCTTCCCCAGCACACGCTTCTTACCCGAATGCAAAATTAGACCGCGAGCAAGTAACTACGGTGGTTTTGGGGAGTTTAGAAACTTCAAATCACCGCACGATTTATAAATACATTCACAACGAAGGCATCCAATCATGTCAATTAGTGATGGGATTAACGATATTAGAACCGGGTTCAGTTTGGAATACGATGCCGGCACACGTGCATGACCGCCGAATGGAAGCGTATTTATACTTCGATGTAACGCCAGGTCACGCTGTATTGCATTTGATGGGCGAAACAACAGAGACGAAGCACATTTGGGTACATAACCACCAAGCGGTTATTTCTCCGCCATGGTCTATTCACAGTGGTTCTGGCACGAAAAATTATTCCTTTATTTGGGGAATGGCGGGCGAGAACAAAGATTATACCGATATGGATTTTGCTGAAATTTCTGAATTACGTTAAGATGAAAAAACTGATCGTACTTTTATTTGGGTTGAGTACTGCAGTGAGCGCCCAAAACTATTCCGAGCTCATGGCCAAGTCCATGATGCACACGCATCCTGATTCTATTTCCGTGAAAGTGGGAAAGCCGGCGGGCTGGGATTATGAGCAAGGATTGGTATTGAAGGCTTTAGAAAACGTCTACCAAAGAACCGGGGACGCCACCTACTTTCATTACATCAAAAAGAACATCGACAGTTTCGTAGATGCGAATGGCAACATTCGTACCTACCATTTCGACGAATTCAATTC
>JBJTMW010000172.1:0-6628 GCA_046070715.1 Aquirufa sp.
TTAATTGTATGAATTTAACATCACCGGCATCACTAACAACAAAATATCCTCATTCTCATCTTGATCCGATGGAATAATCAATCCCGCTTTGTTAGGCTCGCTTAATTTGATGTCCACGAATTTCGCTGATAAGTTGCTCAATAGTTCAGAAACTAATTTCGCGTTGAAACCAATCTCCATGTCTTTTCCTGCGTAGTCGCAAGCAAGGACTTCGTTCGCTTCGTTTGAGTAATCCAAGTCCTCTGCTGAAAGCGTTAGCTTGTTAGCAGATAGCTTTAAGCGGATTTGGTGGGTTGTTTTGTTCGAGTAGATCGAGATACGTTTTACCGAGCTCAAGAACTCTAAACGGTTGATCGTTAAGATCTCGTTGTTTTCTTTCGGGATCGCGTTCTCGTATTCTGGGAAACGCTCGTCGATGATGCGGCAGATAAGCGAGAAGCTTTGGAAGCTGAAAAACGCGTTAGAGGCGCTGAATTCAACCGTTACGTTCGTGTCATCTGCAGGAAGAGTGGATTTTAATAGGGCCAAAGCCTTCTTTGGCAAAATCAAACTACTCTGTGCATCCGGACGAATGTCATTACGACGGTAACGCACTAGACGGTGACCGTCAGTAGCTACGAAGTTCGTGTGATCGCCCATCATTTGGATTAAAACACCGGTCATCGCTGGACGCATATCGTCGTTTGAAACCGCTAATAAGGTATTCGCGATCGCTTCGCCTAAGACCATTGATGTCAACGAGATCGTTTGATTCTTCGCTACTTCTGGGATACGTGGGAAGTCGATTGGGTTCTCGCCAGATAATTTGAAACGACCGTTTTGAGTCGAGATCTCCGCGCCAAAAGTCGCTTGATCCGCTGAAATCGTCACCGGTTGCTCTGGTAAGCTGCGTAAAGTCTCTAACAATAAACGCGCTGGTAAAGCAATCGATCCGTTTTCGAATCCTTCCACTTCTAAACGCGTCGTCATCACCGTTTGTAAGTCTGATGCCGTTAAGATCAAGGTATTACCCTCTAATTCCACTAAGATGTTCTCTAAGATAGGAATGATAGGATTGCTAGCAACCACACCATTGATGGCTGATAATTGCTTTAATAAGACATTAGAGGCTACAAGAAACTTCATTATAATTTAGCTTTAAGATACGTGTAAAAGGGTTTTCGACAGGCTGTCGTTCAAACCTTGAAGTTAAAATAATTTAGGCTTTCTACCAAAGGTTTTAGCGATTGTATTTGCGCTTTCTGTAAAAGACCACACCTAAACTCAGTAGCGTCGCAAAAAGAAGCGGCACCGCAATATTAATCACTTGGTAGAAGGTTCCGTGTGCTTGGATTTTGGCCTTATCTAAGGGACGAAGCTGGATCGATTTAGACCGCGCTAACAGCGGCGAATTTTCCTCGATTAAATACGTAAACGCGTTCAACAGGAAGTCCTTGTTCGCGAAAGTATTCTTCATAAACGGGTCAAAACCCAGCGGCAGCGCCTGCTGTGATTGATAATCCACGCTATTCAAGGCCACATCGCCATCGCCCACGACCAAAATCGCGGATGCTATATCGCCGGAAGCCACGAAGTTCGTATCCTGCGTCAAGTTTTTATAAGCGGATTCGAATTTCCCCTCCACTAAATACGCCGCTGTCTGCATCCCCGCATTATAAGCCGCTGGGTCAAAATCCTTGCCCGCAGAACTAAACGATAACAGGGAAGGGGCTTTCGCGACCTGCGTATACTGACTGGTGCGTAACAAAGGCGTTTTACGCAAATTAACGCCTGAAATCGTATCGATGGTCGAAACGAAACGACCATAGACTGCATCCAGGTTCTTCGTGATCAAGTTCTTAGGGTTGCCGTTCAAGAGCGGGAAAGACGGCCAAGGCATTAGCTGGATGTTTGGCTTATTGCCCATATTACCCACCTTCAGAGGAATCATCCCAGAAAGCTGCGCGTCCTTCACCAGGTTCGCGTTAATGCGAAGACCATAATGGAACATGATATTTTCTAAACCGGTTTTGCGCGGGCTGATGGCGAGTCCTTGATTTTCTAGTGTATCGATTTTTACACCATCGACCAGGAACAGGGCCTTACCGCCTTTGACGATAAACTGATCGATTTTATAGGCATCTGATTCGCTGAATTCGCGGGTCGGATTCAAGACACAGATGGCATCCAAGCCGTCTAAGGTAGGAGAGGCCGCTAAATCCACCGGGAACAGGTCATATTTGCGTTTTAAGCTATTCACCAGGTCGATCTGTGCAATCGCCGGGGTGGACGAATATTCGACAAAGAAACCGACCTTCTTGCGTTCCTGTGGCAATAAAGTTTGGATCCCCTGCACGATCTCGTATTCTAATCCCTCAATGGACTGGTTAATGATCTCTTCCGGACTCGCTAACTTGTTTCCTTTCAATAAAAGCACGCCGGTTTTTAAGGCGCCTTTCGAGATAACTAGTCCAGGGAATATCAGTTGCTGTACCTGCTTTCCGTTCTCCTTATGAACTAAATTCGTGGGAGGGATGCCTAAGGAATCCAGCTGACGAGTCAAAGATGCACGCGCCTCTTCCGTAGGATACGCATCGTAGACATCGATCACCTCTACTTCGATATTCGCTGCGCTCACGGATTTTAGATCAGCGAGCAGGTCTAACGTTTCTTTTTGGAGTCGTTTAAATCCTCCCGGCAAATCATCTCCTCCTAAATACACTTGAATGCGGATGGGGGTATCGATGCTATTCAAGATGATCTCACTCGATTCACTTAGTGTATACTTGCCGTCCTCGCTCAGGTCAAAACGTCCGCGCACATAAGGGCTCAACGCCATCAGAAGGACTCCGATGCCGATGAGGTAATAAGCGCTAAACCGTTTTAAGTGTGTCATCTTTCTGTTAAACAAGAAAAGCATTCCTTGCAGAATGCTTTTCTAATCGAAAATTCTAAATCTTAATAGAACTTGTAGCGCTTGTCTACAATATTCGCATTTTCTTTAATGGCTTCGTTAATGTAGAATGAAGAACGTTGTGTGTTCATCATTTGGATTTGGTTCTTGAAATTAGAGTAATCCGCTAAAGCTGATGCCGCTAGGCTACCCGTTTTCTCTGCAATAAACACACCGTTATCTCCTACGAATACTTTCGAACGCTTACCGTTTTTCAAACCTGCGATGCGACCTAAAGCCACTGCATCAGGACCCGCCGTGTTTAACATTCCACTCGATAACGTTATATCTTGAACCGATTCTACTAAAGCACCCGCGCCATACGCTGCGGCGATTTGCTCTAATGAACCTTTCTTGTTCTCTAATTTCTTAGCGATCATTTCGCCTTTCAATTGATTGCGAACTAAAGCCGTTAATTCTAAACGGAAGTCTTCTACTTTCACATTCTCTTTTTCCGACTTTCCAGTCACATAAGCCACGATGTATTGAGAATCTTGCTCAAATACTTTCTTAGAACCATCGCCTACCGCTGTGTTATCATCAAATGCCCAACGTACGATTTCACGTGCGTTCGATAAGTTATTTACCGCCGAAGCATTCTCCGTCAAACGATCAGCACGCATCATAATCAAGTTGCGGTCTTTTTTCAAGGCCACTTCGAACGAAGCTAAGTTGCCATTTGCATTCGCAAACGCATCAGCCGTCGTGAACACTTTGTCCATCGTCGCTTGTGAAGGAGCAATCGTTTTGTTGATCGCAGCTAGCTTGTAGCTCGTGTTTGTTTTCGCGTCAGTTACTTTCACTACGTGGAAACCGAATTCAGTTTCTACGATGCCTGGCATTAAACCAGCGCCATTGAAACCGAACAAGGCTTTCTCGAATGACTTCGCCATTCCGCCGTTGTTTTTGAAGTATCCTAAGTCACCACCTTGTTGTGCGGTGCCGTCCATGCCGTTCATTTGGGCCAAAGTCTCGAAGCTCGCGCCTCCTTTGATTTGTGCCAAAATTCCTTCCGCACGTGTTCTCGCTTGCGCCTTCGCTGAATCCGACTTATTCGCTGGTGCGATCAAGATGTGGCTAGCACGCATTGTGAACAAGGTATCTTTCTTCACACCACCGTATTTGTAGATAGAATACGTTAAGCCGTTTTTGAAAGGACCGTAGATACCACCTACTTGGAACGAAGCTAATTGCGTTTTAACACCTTCAGGAATTTCTGAGTGAGAAACTAAATACGGAGTACGCACATCTGAATTCAATACCGCAAACGCTGAATCATTTTGCGCTACCGCTAAATCCTTCGCTAACTTCTTGATTTGGTTGTAGAACTCTACAGTATCTTGTTTCGTAGGAATTACCGGGAACGTTACGTACTGGATAGAACGGGTGTTTGTTCCTTTAAACTCGTCTTTGTGTTTCGCTAAATACTCCTCTAATTGAGAATCTTGCACCTTAATGCTTGAATCTGGGATAGAGAAGAAAGGTACGAATAAGAATTTCGAATTGAACTTCGCTGTTTGCGCTTGGTATTCTTTCGCCGCATCAGCTTGAGTTACGTAGTTAGACATACGCATCAAGTTCTCGTATTTTGCACGGATACGATCTTGAGAAATTGACTTCTCAAAACGATCCCACGCTTGTTGTTGCTCTACTGGCAATGTTTTCAAGTTCTTCAAGAACTGAACCACGAAAGTTTTGTCGAATTGACCCGTTTGAGGATTCGTGAATTGCTGACGAACAGAGGGGTGGATGTTATTTCCTTGCACCATGTCGATTAATTCTTCGTCAGAAACCTTAATTCCTAAGGCATCGAATTCTTTCTTGTAAGCGATGTCTAAGATTAATTGGTTCCAAACTTGATCACGAATCATGCTCGCCTCTTGCTCAGATGGTCCTTTACCCGTTTGGGCTGTGTAATTCTGTGTAGCTTCTTCTACTTTCTTTTGGAAATCTTGGATCATGACGCTCTCTCCAGCGATTACACCTACTTCTTGCGAGTTAGACCCGAACAAAGAGGATTTACCTTGGAAAATATCACTTCCTACGAGGAACAATACTAAACTGATAGCAATCGCCGCCGCCGCTATTCCTGACTTCTCTCTAATTTTTGTAATTAATGCCATTATAAGGATAAATAATTGTTTTTACTCTCTTTTTTTCTCTTGTGTTTTGAACAAAAGAAACGCAAAATAATCACATTTCTAGTTCAAAAGCAAGGGTTAATTTGCTAAAACCGTTTTTAAACTTTGTAAAAATTGATCCGCTATTTTTTGATCGATCGCTAAGCTCGGCAAAAGACGCAAGGTATGCTTCCCTGAATAACCGCAGAAGATATGTTCTTTAAATAATAAAGCATCTCTGACAGTCCCCACAGGCTGTTCTACCTCAATTCCGATCATCAAACCACGACCTCTCACTTCGGTTATGCCTTTGATGCCTTTCAGCTCTTTTTGAATATAATCACCCACCTTCGCCGCATTCTCAATCAACTTTTCCTCTTGAATAACATCCAGCACTACATTCGCCGCCGTGCACGCTAGGTGATTTCCCCCAAAAGTCGTCCCCAGCAAGCCATAACTCGCCTGAATATGTGGCGCGATTAACACGCCACCGATAGGGAATCCGTTGCCCATGCCTTTGGCAGTCGTCATCATATCCGGATGAATCCCCGCAAACTGATGCGAGAAAAAGTGTCCAGAACGGCCATAACCACACTGCACAGAATCCAAAATCAACTGCGCTCCCGTCTCATCACAACGCTTTCTCAAGGCCTGCAAGAACGCATTACTCGCCACCTGAATTCCTCCCACACCTTGAATGCCTTCCACAATCACCGCCGCCGTTTCTTCCGTAATCCCCTCTTCCAATCCCTCCAAACCATTAAATGGCAAGAAACTCACATGCGACGTGTCATTAATTGGCGCCACAATGCTCGGATTATCCGTCACCGCCACAGCCCCCGCCGTTCTCCCGTGAAACGCCTTCGAAAAGGCCACCACCTTCTTACGGCCCGTATGAAACGACGCTAATTTCAAGGCGTTCTCATTCGATTCCGCCCCTGAATTCGTTAAAAACAAGGTATAATCTTCGTATCCAGACACGCGACCTAGCTTCTCCGCCAGTTCTTGTTGACCCGAAATGATAATCGAATTCGAGTAGAAACCGATGTTATTCAGCTGCTCCGTCATTCGCTTCACATAGGTAGGATGCGAGTGTCCAATGGAAATCACCGCGTGACCGCCATATAAATCCAGGTATTCCTGGCCGTTTTTGTCCCAAACCGTACTTCCTTTCGCTTTTACAAGCTCAATGTCGTAGAGGGGGTATACGTTGAATAGTTGCATAAATAGGTAGATAATAGATAATAGAGTTTATATTAGATTAGAGATTATAGAGTAGAGAGAGGAGATGGTTTTATCTATGCTCTATGCTCTATACTCTATACTCTAAAATCCTACAGCTTTTAATCTTAATCCTAAATCTTCAGCCCACCCCAGCATCAAGTTCATATTCTGAACCGCTTGGCCGGAGGCTCCTTTAATCAAGTTGTCGATCACGGAGCTGATGAGGATTTGGCCCTCATGGACCTGTAAATGAAGAAAACACTTGTTCGTATTCACCACTTGTTTCACATCCACCGCTTGTGGGCTGAGGAAAACGAAGGGCGAATTCGCGTAGAAATCTTCGTATAGTTTT
>JBJTMW010000173.1:0-4790 GCA_046070715.1 Aquirufa sp.
TGCCGCATTCGCCCCAAAAGCAAAACCTGTCGTCTTATCCTCAAACGTATCGATAAAGACTAAAAAATTATCATTCACCCCAAAACCGAAATCCCGTTTCATAGATTCCACCACGAAAGCCCCGGGTTCTTTCAGAAAACATTCCGCTGAGATATAAATATACTTAGCATCATAAGCCATCTTAACATCTGTTCGGACTTGTGCACAAAGAGAATCATATGGATTACACATCATAAAATCACTGACCGCAGCCGCCTGGAACCAAGCATTTTCATCTAATATCCCATCAATCTTAATCGCACCTGTACTTTTCTTGATATGCATTTTGAAGTTTTCATTCTTCTTTTGGGCACAAAGAGAGGTCGAGAAAAGTAACAAGAAAAGCCAGATGTATTTTTTCATTCCTGCAATTTAGCCAAATTTCTTAGCTATCAAACGCGGCTCTATAGGGCGATTTTTTTTAGATACGATAGCGGAATTCCATCAGCTTGTTTTATTTTTGCATTTCAAAATACAGAACTATGGGAAGAGCCTTCGAATTTAGAAAAGCGAGAAAATTCAAACGTTGGGGTCAAATGGCCAAAACCTTTACCAAAATCGGTAAAGATATCGTGATTGCCGTGAAAGCTGGTGGGGGCGATCCGTCGTCTAACTCCCGTTTACGCGCCATCATCCAAAACGCGAAGGCAGTAAATATGCCGAAGGAAAACGTAGAACGTGCCATCAAACGCGCTACTTCGAAAGACCAAGAGGATTACAAAGAGATTGTATACGAAGGATACGCACAGCATGGTATCGCCATCCTAGTAGAAACAACAACTGATAATATCAACCGTACCGTAGCGAACATCCGTTCTTCTTTCACGAAATGCGGTGGAAGCTTAGGAACAACGGGGATGTTGGATTTCATCTTCACCCGTAAATCCGTTTTTAAAATCGCGGCAAAGCCAGAGATCGATTTGGAAGAACTAGAATTCGACTTAATCGACTTAGGGGGTGATGAGGTTTTCTTAGATGAGGAAACGAACCAAATCAATATCTACGGGGAGTTCACGGCTTTTGGAGCGATCCAAAAATTCTTAGAAGAAAAAGGATTTGAATTAATGGGAGCCGATTTCGAACGCATCCCAGATGAGACAAAAGAACTAACCGAGGAACAAATAGCGGATGTGGAGAAACTCATCGAACGTCTTGAGGAAGATGATGATGTGCAGAACGTCTACCATAACATGGGCTAATTCATATTAAGAAGCGGAGGACAGAAAAGCCTCCGCTTTTTTCTTGTCCAAACGATACAAATAAGGTGCCTTGTGCGCGCCTCCTGTATATTTCTTTTCGATACGCTCTAAAATATCCAAGCTTAACATCTTACGCTGGAAATTAGTCCGCACTAATTCCTTCCCTAAAATTGTCTCATACACCTGCTGCAATTCCGACATCGTAAAGGTATCCGGCAGCAAATTAAATGCAGCTAATTTCGTGTCGATGGATGCCCGTAAATGGGAAAGTCCCGTCCTAACAATCGCATTATGATCTAAAAACAAAGCAGGAATCTGATCAGCGTCCATCCAAGCGGAATCATCCGATACATCATTCAAAGTCACTTTCACTTTTGAGTATTCCACAAGCGCATAATACCCAATCGTAATGTAACGATGCGATAACCATTTCAAATCTTCATTTGAACGACCCATCGCCAAGTTAATCTCTTCATGTTTTTCAATGGCTCCGATGTTTCTTTTCAAATCACCAAAGGTATGAAACTGTTGCAAATAGATATTTTCCAAACCCGTACGCTGCCATAAAATACGTTTTGCCGCCTCATCCGCATCTTCCTCTTTCCCAATAAATCCACCCGGCAATGACCAAATTTCGCTGTTTCGGAACTTCAACAAAAGTACCTTTAAATGATTCTCTTGAAATCCAAAAATGACGCAATCCACCGAAATATTCGGCAACCAATCACCTTTTAAAACATCTTTATTTGGCATGCTGTTGTATGAAGTTTTGTATTTGTTTCGCGAAGATCACATAGCCCTTTTCATTCAGGTGTAATTTATCTGCCACGAAAATATCTTGCATTAAAGTACCATCCGCATTATAAAAAGGCGAGTGCATATCGATCACATAATGTCCTTTTTTCTTGGCTGCAATCGCCGCAATGCGTTGATTCAAGTCTTGTTGTTTGGCTTTCAATGCCTCCCGGGCTAAACTAGGGCGCGCTGAAACGAAGACTAATTTTGCACCAGGTACCTGCTTTGCAAGACGCGCCGAGAATTCCTCAAATTGTGCAGCAATCTCCTCCGGACTCGTACCCGAAGCTAAATCATTATCCCCCTCGTACATAAACACCCAAGAGGGCTGGTATTTCACCACCATGCGGTCGAAATAATACAGGGCATCTCTCAAAGTACTGCCACCGAAGCCGCGGTTAAAGGCATTCATCCCTTTGGTATCCGCCTCAAAATTTTTCCACAATCGGAAACTCGAAGACCCGATGAACAATTTCATTCCTTTTGCCGGTAAAGCGATGGAATCTTGCTTTTCAAAAGCTACAATTTCTCTCTCGAAGCGGTTCTGTGCGAATACGCCGAAAGACAATAACAAGAAAAGAAGGATCTTATTCATTAGGATATGTTAAACCGATTTGAGAACGAATTTCATCTAATAAAGCCATTAATTCTGTACTGAAAGCGTGCGTCATCAAGGCATTTTCTGTGCGACCCGCACGTAAATCTGCTTGCACTGCCTCCGCCTCGTAGCTATAACCCCAGCCCAATCGTTCCGTCTCATAGAACGTCTCTTGCTCTGTTTCGTGGATAGTCACGGTGATGCCTTTGGTCTCATGGAAACGAGAGTGCATCAGGATTTTACCTTTCGTACCGTGAATTTCACAGGTCGTGTCTGTCTTGGTGGCAAAAGTAGAAAACAAGGTCGCCGTCGCTCCGGAACTATATTTCAAGGCGATGGACGTATTCATGTCTACTCCCGTAGGCGCCATCACAGCGGTCGCCTTCATTTCTAAGGGATTTCCGAGAACGAATTTGGAGATAAATAAAGGATAGATTCCGATGTCTAATAAGGATCCGCCTGTCAATGCTGGATTAAACCAACGCGCCTCCGGATTGTATTCCGCCAGAAAACCAAAATCAGCCGCTAAATGAACGATGTCACCGATCACGCCGGAAGCCAAAATCTCCTGCAACTTCGCAATCGATGGATGAAAACGCGTCCATAAAGCCTCCATTAAGAAGATCTTCTTGTCACGCGCAGTTTGAATCATCTCCGCGACTTGCTTCGAATTGATCGCAAAAGCTTTCTCACACAAAACAGGAAGCCCAGCATTCAAACATAATAAAGTATGTTCGTGGTGCAGACCATGTGGAGAGGCGATATACACCACATCGATTTCTCCACTTGAAAGCATCGCTTCATACGAACCGAAACATTTGACGTCTGGTCCATAATGGGAGGCAAATTCCTCTGCCCGGGAAATATCTCTAGAAGAAACGGCGGCTAAATATCCGTCTTGAACGAAAGCTAAATCGTCTGCAAATTTGCGGGCAATTCCGCCGCACGCCAATATACCCCATCGAATGGGTCCTGAATTCTTCATAGTCCTAGGTTTATCTTAAAGTGATCCTAATTCAGTGATTAAAGCCTGAACTTGGTCCAAATTTACTGCTGGGAAATTCGCGATGCGGATTTGGGTTTCTTTCAATTTGCCGTATCCAGCCCCAATAATCATATCACTTCTCTCTTTAATCGTATTGATCACTTTAGACGAACCCTCCTTGCAGTTTAATACTACAACGGTCGCTGAACGGTGATTTTCATTCTCTACGAATAGTTCGAAATTATCGGATTTTTTGGCAAAATCATACAAGGCCTTCGCTTTTTTATCCGTCTCTTTGCGGATATTCTCCACGCCGATTCGGTTAAAATCCTCCGCCACTTTTCCTAATACATAAATCGCCATCACATTAGGTGTTTCTGGCGTTTCGAAATTTTTGTAATTTTCCCAAAGGCTTGGCAAGGAGTGATACGTCCCCACAATACCCTCGTGTTTCTTCATGCGCTCTGACTTCTCCAGCATCGCCTCATTCGCAAACCAAACACCTAGACCAGCAGGCATTCCGAATGATTTTTGGACACTAAAAAAGGCTGAGTCTACCAAGCCAAAATCTAGATTAGGGTAAGGCGCAGACGAAACCATATCCACTGCCACAAACTTATTCTTGTTTGCTTTTTTGATCTTGTGAATCTCCGAAGCCTTCATCTGAACGCCTGAACTCGTCTCGTTCGCTGTGCAGCAAATCAATTCAGCGTATTCCGGCACTTCCACTTCCGCCGCATCGAAACCCTCGCCAAAAGGCTTGTGCATCGAATTCGCATACTTATGTAAGTCCTTAGCGAAATCGAAAAACTTCTTCGAAAACGAGCCGTTCACTAAGTGAAAACTCTCGTGTTCTACCGTATTCATGATGATACGCTCCCACACCTCCGTCGCAGATCCGGTAAATAGGACCGCGTGGCTCTTAGGCAAGGCGAATAATTCGCGCAATTGCTCGTCTGCGTGCTGGTAGATCTTACGGAAAGCCGCGGAACGATGGGAAATCGAACCGAGGTTTTGACGAAAAGCCTCCATGTAATGGGACTGTACCGTAGGAAATAAGGCCGCAGGGCCGGGGGTGAAAAAGGTGCTCATATTAATATAACATTCTAAACTTAATGGTGTTATCGATCAACTTTAATTCGCTGACGATTTCATCCGAGTATTCTTTGGCGAC
>JBJTMW010000174.1:0-4298 GCA_046070715.1 Aquirufa sp.
TGTCGCCCCTGAGAAAGAGATTTTAAAGGAAGTATATAAATGCTTGATTACAAAAACCTTGCCCGGTTTCCAGGCAAGGTTTTTTATTTGGCCATCTAATAGGTAAAAATGGGCCGATAAAGCCTTTAATTACGTAGTAAATAAGAACAATATGGCATTAGAACAAACATGGCGCTGGTTTGGCCCCAATGATCCGGTAAAATTATCTGATGTGCGTCAAGCGGGCGCAACGGGTATAGTAAGTGCATTACACCAAATTCCGAATGGGAAAGTGTGGGAGTTGCCCGATATTTTGGAACGTAAAGCCATCATCGAGGCGGCCGGATTAAGCTGGTCCGTGATCGAAAGTATTCCGGTACACGAGGATATTAAAACGCGGTCGGGTAATTACAAGCAATACATCGAAAACTACAAAACGTCTTTGCGTAATGTAGGCGAGGCGGGTTTAGACCTGGTTTGTTATAATTTTATGCCTATTTTGGACTGGACAAGAACGGATTTAGATTTTCATTTTCCAGATGGAAGTACCGGATTGCGCTTCGATGCGGCGGAATTTTGTGCCTTTGAATTGTTCTTATTAAAGCGTCCAGGAGCAGAACAGCATTACACAGCCGAGCAAATCGCTAGAGCTCAAAAATGGTTCGATGCATCCACTCAGGCACAACAAGAGAAATTAATCCGCAATATCATTGCCGGCTTACCGGGTTCAGAAGAGAGCTTCACGCTGAAGTCTTTCCAAGAAGCGTTAGATACCTATTCCGAAGTAGGGGAGAAGGAGTTGCGAGAGAACTTATATGATTTTATTCGGGAGATCACGCCAGCAGCCGAGGAGGCAGGGGTCAATTTATCGATTCACCCGGATGATCCTCCGTATCCAATTTTGGGCTTGCCACGCGTGGTGAGTACGGAAAGCGATGCGGTTCAATTATTAAATGCCTACGAAAGCAACGTAAATGGATTGTGTTTCTGCACGGGAAGTTACGGCGTTAGAGAAGACAACGATTTAGTGGGCATGGTGGAGCGCCTGGGTCACCGCATTAATTTCATTCACTTGCGCGCGACGCGCCGTGATCAATACGGAAATTTCCACGAAGCAGACCATTTAGATGGGGATGTGGACATGTTCGGGGTGATGAAAGGCTTAGTGAATGAGCAGGACAAACGCATTGCGTCTGGTCGCCGGGATTTCCGCTTGCCATTCCGTCCAGATCACGGACACCGGATGTTAGATGATTTACAGGAAGGGAAGAAGACGAATCCAGGTTATACTGCCATCGGTCGTTTGCGCGGTCTAGCGGAGTTACGTGGTTTGGAAATGGGAATCCGCGGGTTTTTGAAATAATTTTCATTTTCCCCTTTTGATTTCTATATCTTATTGCTAACTTTGCACCCCCATTAGTGTGGGATAACTCTATCTTATTGAGTTTGACGCGCTTGAAGGGATTAAAAGAATTTTAAAATTTAAACGGTAATTATTCCAAAATGCCAACTATTCAGCAATTAGTGCGCAAGGGACGTGAGCAAATGACTTGGAAATCTAAGTCACCAGCTTTGGATTCTTGTCCACAAAGAAGAGGGGTTTGTACTCGTGTATACACGACTACTCCTAAAAAACCAAACTCAGCGATGCGTAAAGTAGCTCGTGTTCGCTTAACAAACCAAAAAGAGGTGAATGCCTACATTCCAGGTGAAGGTCACAACTTACAAGAGCACTCGATCGTATTGATCCGTGGTGGTCGTGTAAAAGACTTACCAGGTGTACGTTATCACATCATTCGTGGAGCTTTAGATACAGCCGGTGTTTCTGGTCGTTTACAGTCTCGTTCGAAGTATGGTGCTAAACGTCCTAAACCAGGTCAAGCAGCTCCAACAGGTAAGAAGAAATAATTTATTAACAAAAAGATCCAGTATGCTTCGTTAAAGCAGAAGGTTGGGTCGATTTTAAAAAACTAACAACATGAGAAAGGCGAAACCAAAAAAGCGCTATGTATTGCCAGATCCTAAATTTAAGGATGTATTAGTAACTAAGTTTGTAAACAACTTAATGTACGATGGAAAGAAATCTACAGCATTTACCATCTTTTATGATGCGTTAGATAAAGTAGAGGAGCGTACAAAAGAAAACGGTTTAGAAACTTGGAAAAAAGCATTGAATAATGTGATGCCATCCGTGGAGGTTAAGAGCCGTCGCGTAGGTGGAGCAAACTTCCAAGTACCAACAGAAGTGCGAGCTGAACGTAAAGTTTCATTGGGAATGAAGTGGTTAATCGGTTACGCGCGTAAGCGTGGTGACAAAACAATGATGGATCGCTTAGCGAACGAAATCATTGCAGCATCGAAAGGTGAGGGAGCAGCAGTGAAGAAGAAAGATGATACACACAGAATGGCAGAAGCGAACAAAGCGTTCTCTCACTTCCGTTTCTAATTCATTTGAATTACGTAAAAAGGCTAGCTCTCGAGTTAGTCTTTTTTTTTGCCCCTATCAGTACTTAATCGAGCGGACTAATGGAGTATTCCTGAATTTTGTTTAGCTTTGAATTACAATCAACAACACTATGATTTCAAAGAAGGCAAAATATGCGTTAAAGGCTTTAAAAGTATTAGCTCAATCTTATGAGAAAGGCCCTTTATTGATTTCGCATATCGCAGAATCGGAGAAGATACCGAAGAAATTCCTCGAAGCGATTTTATTAGAATTACGGAATCACGGAATTTTGCAGTCCCAAAAAGGGAAAGGCGGCGGTTATTACCTGCGTATCCCACCAGCGGAAGTCACTTTTGCAAAAATTATTCGGATTGTGGATGGGCCCATTGCCCCCGCCTTGTGCGTTTCACTCCATTTTTATGGGAAATGTGACGACTGTGCAGACGAGGAAACGTGTCAGTTACGTAATGTGCTGACGAAATGGCGGGATGCGAACTTGTCCGTTTTAGAAAATACCACACTAGAGGAGCTGATGTAGCTCCTTTTTTTATTCGTACAGGTGATCCAAGTTTTTCATCTTGAACTCATCGTTATCTAATTCCAAAAACTCTTCCCAGAACGGATTCTCCGGAACAGCTGCTTTGCAGATAATTGGTGTTTTCTTTATCGGGTGGATGAAATACAAACGGCGTGCATGTAAATTAATGCTCGCGTCTACGTTTGGTTTATCATAGCCGTATTTGATGTCACCACGGATAGGGCAGCCTAAAGAGGCTAATTGTACGCGAATTTGATGCGGTCTGCCCGTGATAGGCTCCACTTCCACTAAGTAATGTAGATTGATTTTTCCCAAAATCTTATAATTCAACTCCGCCTTCAAAGCTTTGTCTTCTGGGTAATCATACGCAGTAGTCGTATTCTTCGCCTCGTTCTTTAATAACCAATGCGTCAATTTTCCTTTCTCTGGATACGGCTTCTTGCGCGTTACTGCCCAATAGGTTTTTTGGATATCCCGCTTGCGGAACATTTCCATCATGCGTTCCAAGGCCTTAGAAGTACGGGCAAAAATCACCAAACCACTCACCGGGCGATCTAGGCGATGCACGGGATGCAAGAATACGGCACCGGGTTTTTGGTATTTTTCCTTGATATAGTCTTTTAATACATCTGTTAGCGTCACATCTCCAGTACTATCGCCCTGTACGAGAATTCCCGCCCGTTTATTCACGATTAGGAGGTGATTGTCTTCGTATACGATATGATAGTCTTTCATGTTCTTTGCTTTATAGGGCTTTCTTTGGCTTCATGTAGGCCAAAATCTCTCTGCCTAATTCTTTCACAAAGGTAGGATTATTTCGCGATATGCTAATGACGTAAAAATATTTTAAAAATTCTGCCTTTGATTTTCAGCCATTTACGAGAAATACACAAAAAAGTTTTGGTCATGATTTGTTAATAATAAAATAATCCTACATCTTTGCACTCCCAATCGCTAAGAACAAAAGGTTTTTAGCACTAGGCTGAGAGATTAGACGGTGATTAAATTCACGACAGAGCGGGTTGCTTTGTTGGTTTAGTTTTAAGGCGCAAGAGTTCTTTGACGTGTTGATAGAAATAAAGAAGAGATACTGTGTTTAAATCACAGTGTCGAAATAGTAGCATTCAAGACAAGGATAATGACAATTTTCTTATTAAAATAAGAGCAGTCAAACATCCAAAGATTATTTACAATGGAGAGTTTGATCCTGGCTCAGGATGAACGCTAGCGGCAGGCCTAATACATGCAAGTCGAACGGTGTCTTCGGACATAGTGGCGCACGGGTGCGTAACACGTATGCAACCTACCTTACATTGGGGGATAGCCTTTCGAAAG
>JBJTMW010000175.1:0-5706 GCA_046070715.1 Aquirufa sp.
TACCCAAAGGTATTGTTTCAAAGCAGAATTTCCCTAATTTTGTGCCACCAATTACAAGACGGTCCGGTAGTTCAGTTGGTTAGAATACATGCCTGTCACGCATGGGGTCGCGGGTTCGAGTCCCGTCCGGACCGCCAACTAAGAGAAAAGCTTCAAAGAAATTTGAGGCTTTTCTGTTTTCAGTCCTTTTCTATATTACCAACAGGCCCATCTCCCGTAATTCTTCTGCGATTTCCCCATCCCAGAAGTTTTCGAATTCACCTAAACCCGCCTTTGAAAATGCTGTTTCGAATTCAGCAAAGATTCCTGTTTTTTCCGAGCTCAAGGAGAATTTGGGCAATATTTCCATAAGCCAGCCACCCAGTTTTCCGGAGACCTCTAATTCAACTTCTTCTTTTCCTAAGCTGAACAAAAGGTGTTTTTTAGTCTTTGTGGGTTCAGGTCCAAGCCATACCATTTTAGCATTGGGTTTAGGCATCGATTCTGCCGTAGGAGCTAGAATTCGTTTAATGTAGTTTTTCGGTATTTGTGTGCGCGTAATTTTGAAATCAAACCACTCTTGCAAAGGCATGTCTAATCCGATGCCGTGCATATAATTGAACAAGGATTTCTTTAAGCCTTCACTAAACTGGGCGTGGTCAGTTCCCGTTGGATCCGCATGCTCCAGGTCATTATTGGCGAATTGTCCTGGTTCAGGATTTAAGATTTGTATCTGATAAGCAGCTGGATTTAGGCCTACTGGACTATGCGCGGTTAAAGCAAATTGATGCCAAAACCCCGAATGCATTACCCCATTCTCCACCAGCTGTCGTACTACTTCTAGTGAATCAACCGTTTCCTGCGCGGTCTGTGTGGGGAATCCATACATCAAATAGGCGTGGACTAAAATTCCTGCTTGGGTAAAATTGTCGGCAACTTTGGCCACCTGCGCTACCGAAACTCCTTTTTCAATGAGGTCTAATAGGCGATCTGAGGCCACTTCTAAACCACCCGAAACGGCGATACATCCCGAGCGAACGAGTAGTTGGCATAAATCTTTGGTAAAACTCTTCTCAAAACGAATATTCGTCCACCAAACAACGGTCAAATCCCTGCGGATAATTTCAAGTGCCACGTCGCGCATCAGGGCCGGCGGTGCGGCTTCATCCACAAAATGAAAACCATTGTTGCCCGTTTGTGCAATCATCGCCTCGATCCGATCGACCAGCATAGGGGCCGTAGTGGCTTCGTAGTCTTTAATGTACGACAAAGAGATGTCGCAGAACGTACATTTGCCCCAGTAACAACCGTGCGCCAGGGTCAATTTATTCCATCTGCCATCGCTCCACAAGCGGTGCATGGGATTCGCGATTTCAATGACGGATAGATATTTGTCCAAAGGTAAATCGGTATAATCCGGAATACCTACGTCCTTTTGCTTAACGTCAGGATCCTTAGATCCATTCAGGTAGGTGACGGTTCCATCGATGCAACAAAACGTGCGTTTCAGGTCTTTCAATTCCCGTGAACCTTTTAAGTGCTCTAATAGATTCATCAAAGGCGTCTCCCCATCATCTAGTGTGATAAAGTCCACAAATTCAAACACGCGCGGCTCTTGCAAGGAACGTAATTCGGTATTGGCATACCCGCCACCAAAGGCGACCTTGATTGCGGGATGGTGTTTTTTAATCCACTGTCCACAACGCAAAGCACTGTATAAATTACCGGGAAATGGCGCGGTGATGGCGACTAGATCGGGTTTTTCTTGCTGGATTTTGGCCTCCAACGTTTTTACTAACAACTCATCAATATAGGTCAGCGGGGCGTTCAATGCCTGGTTTAATTCCTGAAAACTCGAGGCAGATCTGCCTAGACGTTCCGCGTAGCGACTAAACCCAAAATGTGGATCCACCGCATCAATAATTAAATCAGAAATATCTTCTAAATAGAGCGTAGCTAAATGCCGCGCTTTATCCCGCACTCCCATACTCCCAAAGGCCCATTCTAAATCGCTTACTTGTTGAAAACGAGACGCTTCCGGCAAATAGTTCTGCTCTGCAATAACGTGCGCAAGGGTGGAATTTGTGTCGTGTAAAAAGGAAATTACAGGCTCAATGGTGCGAATGTAGGCCTGTTTCAGACGAAGCATGCGTTGCCCATTTTCATTCAGTTTTTTGCCTGAATCTTCAATATGTGCAAATAATTGTTGGAGTCCCTTTTTTGAAAAAAGCTGCAATATGACCTCCAGGCCTAAGTCTGCCTGATAGGATGCCAAACCTTGGGTATTCAAAAAACCCTTCAAATAGGCCGTCGCAGGGTAGGGCGTATTTAACTGGGTAAAAGGAGGGGTGATAAAAAATACCTTGGGGTTCTGAGCGCTCATTGCGCTGCAAATTACCAAAAAAAACAGGCCATCTATTGATAGCCTGCTTTCTTTTTTTCTCTCTTTTCTTCTTTTTTCTCCTTCGGAGTTTTAGCGGGTTCTTTCTTTGCCGCCTTTTGGGAATTCATGCCTTTGGCCATGTTATCGGGGTTTAGGGTGGCAAGGTCGGGAATTTATTTGAAACCCTAAATACAATTTCTATTGAATCTTATTAATTTTCATCGCCTTTACATTCAAATTATCGTTCGACTCTAAGCGCAGAATATAATTTCCCCCATTTAATTGACTTAGGTCAATAAGTTCCCCATCATTTACAGCGGGCTTCTTAAAGTGAATATTTCCTGACATATCCAGGATTTTAACCTGCGCTGTTTTGCCAAATTCAACCGGGAAACTAACCTTAAATCGGTTTGTAAAAGGATTAGGAGACACTTGGACTTGCCCCAAAATCGTTTCCTCCGTCGCCGTCACCACTAAATTGTACGGCTTGCTTATCTCACTAGCACAAGGAGTTGTGACCTTAACGGTATAATTACCGCTCTTAGTAGGATTGATTGTCTTTTGGGTTGCATTGTCGATCTTGACATCATTGAAATACCACTGATTTCCCTCTGCGGCACTGGAAGTTAATCCTCCGTTTGCTTCTAAACTGATGCTGGGTATGGGTGGGATGGGGTTGACGACAACCGTAATAGTTGAAGAATTAAGGGAAGTACTACATTTTTGATTAGTCACACTAACTGAATAAGTTCCAGCCTTACTAATTTGAATACTTTGAGTTGTTAATCCATTTGACCATAAATAACTACTACTCTCACTAGAGGTTAATGTAACTTTGTCTCCATTACAAAAAGTTGTATTTCCTGTTATCGTAATTTTTGGAATTGTTGTAATGCAATCCTCAAAACTTATAACAGAAGTAGATTTCAAATCTTGAAAATCATAGAGCAATAATCCATTGATTCCTTTAGGGTTAGGGAGGGCAATCAATGCCCTAGCAGTTAGTGTTTTTGCAGGAATGGCCACTCCAGAAGGACTTACAATATTAATGAACTGTTTTTGGAGTTTGTTTTCCTTTCTAACGTAGTAATATGAAATATCACCTAATCTCACTCCCCAAGCGCAAGGAATAATTTCATTTCCTATATAGTTCGCATCAATATCTAATGAAGATAAATATAAGTCAACATTATCATCATATCCTCCACCTGACATAAAAGTGTCTGTAACTTCTTTGCCTTGATTATCAAATACTTGAAAACCATAAGCAAATTTAGTGGAGCCAAGTTCAGGATTAGTAGAATAAAAACCTGAAGTAACAAATTCTGGAACTCCATCAAAATTCAAATCTAATTCAAAAGCACTAGGTACATGCGAAAGATTAAATTTGAAATAATCGTCTTTATCAGAAATTGATACACTTTTAGATATAAGTCGCTCGTTTCTTTCCCACAAAACCTCCTTATTTATAATAGATTTGGGGTCAAATTGGGAGAAATTGAACTTTTGGAATCCATAACTGCTACCATTATTTTGACTAATTGGACTATCTCTGTATGTCAAAGCCCACTTGCTAGGGGTATTATAGTTTCCAATATTGAACACTGGTTCTGGACCAGGATTTCCTGTTAATTTATTCCTCCAGAATTGCGTTATGGAATCATAAACTCTCTCAAATTTCTTCAAAGTAGAATTATATGAATAAACGACAACTGAATTTGGTATATCTTTAGAAGTCGTAATAATTTCATCTCTACCATCATTATTTAGATCAGCAACAAATGATGATTTGATTGTAATATTATCTTTATCTAAAGAAAGTGTATCAAATTTTGATCCATTATTAATAAAAACTCTGTCGGGCCAATCATCTCTTACCATTTCTGGAGAATATTTGCGAAGTGAATCTTGCCCATGATAATTTTGAGTTAAATAATGGTAATCTGTTAATCCATCTCCATTGAAATCTCCCGTCCCTCCATACCAAATATCACCTTTTCCTTTAATTACGTAATTGGTATCTAGATTGTAATTGCCATAAGCATCACGAATAAAAATACCTCTAATGTATTCTCTAGTGACCTCATTGCTAGGCTTAATCTGCATTATCAAATCGTTTTTACCATCCTTGTTAAAATCAACTATTTCAACACCTTGATTTGTTCCAAGGATTTTATCTTTAATATCAACACCTCCATTATGTTTTTTTATCCAGGACTCAAAACCAACAGGAAATTTTAGGATATTCTCTCTCAAAATCCATGATTGTCCCTGAGAAAGGAATGATGTAAACATTGCAAAGAATAGTAGTATTTTTTTCATTTCAATCAAATTTTATGATTGAAATTAAGGAATCTAGTACTATAGGTTTTTGATAAATTATTTAACGGTTATGAATTTAACCACTCACTAATCAAGCTTACCGTTAACTCAATTTTATCCTCCTCCAGCATCAAATCATGCGACCCACCCTCAATGATTTCTAGCTCTGCGCCGTAGTGTTTCGCGGTTTGTTGAAATTCTTTGACGGTAATCAATCCATCGGCTGAGCCGCCCACCACCAGCATGGGAACGGAACTGCGGTGAAAGATTGGAATGAATAAGCCAAAATAGGCGATGAACGATTCCGCGCACATGCAGGAGGCGAAACGAGACGTTTTATTGAACATTAATTGCGGGTACTTTTTGAATCCGCCAAGTAAATCTAATTGAAGTAATTGGGGGATCAAACCGGGGTAGCGAAAGAGCGCTCGCAAGCTCGCGCGCAACACGCCGGAGGGAGGAACCGACGACAGTAAAATGGCTTTTTTACAATGGCCTGTTTTCAGAAAACGCTGAAGAATCATGCCACCCATTGAATGTCCGATGATGATGGGTGGTTGATCTAATTTTGAAACAGCCTGATGCAGCGCCTGAACATAGTCGTTTAAGGAATAGGAAATGCGCCGCGTACTGCCCGGTATTTCGTGGCAAGGGAGATTGATGGCAAGGCATTCGTAGTCCAGGTCTTGAAAATAGGGGATGAATTTTTCCTCCCAACACCAAGCGCCATGGCTCATTCCGTGAACGAATACGAGCGTTTCTTTCATGAAATAGGGGTTTTGCTGACGTAGTTTTTAGGGAGGTGTTTTTTCAGTTGTTTGACGAAAAGATGAAAATCGACCGTGATCGTATGGCGTGGGGTTTTGATTTGATTGAGGTGGGGATGGGAGACCTCTCTTTGGCATAATTCTGCGATGTTTTTAGGACGTTGCCAAAGTCCCTGAATAGCCCTCGCCGCAATTTTACTTTGTAATTCTGAACCCGGCCAAATACAACCTAAGGGCTGGAACATGCCCACAAAA
>JBJTMW010000176.1:0-9400 GCA_046070715.1 Aquirufa sp.
CTTGGAAGCAGAGGTTTGACGGTCTATCGCACCGCCAATGATGGTAAAACTTTAGTCGTATTTGCGTAATGATCACAGCTATTTTATTTTCTTTATTAACCTGGTTAGCCGATTTTTCTCAGGCCAAAACCGAAGCCTCTCTGCAGCACAAGCTCATTGTTTTGAATTTCTCCGGCTCGGATTGGTGTGGTCCTTGCATAAAGTTGAAGAAAGATGTGTTCGAATCGTCTGAATTTACAACGTTCTCGGAAGCAAATCTCATCTTGTTACGTGCAGATTTCCCTCGATTAAAGAAGAATCAATTGCCAAAAGAGCAACAGAATAAAAATGATGCTTTGGCAGAAAAGTACAATCCGAATGGCGAGTTTCCGTTAACCGTTTTATTGAATCAGGACGGTAAGGTGTTAAGAGAATGGAAGGGTTACCAAGGGAATAAAGAGCAAATTATGGCAGAGATAAAAGCCTTTCGATAAGATGCCCTTAGTTCAACGCACCGAAATGTTAATGGGAAATCGCTTCGATATCGGGGTGATAGGCTCAGGAAAAGTAGAGGCAGAACGGGCGATTGAAAAGGCGATTAAAGAGATAAGGCGCATCGAAGCACTATTGACCACTTTTCAGGAGGATTCACAAACGAATCAGATCAATAAAATGGCTGGTTTGCAGCCGGTGGAAGTGGAAGAAGAAGTCTATGCCTTAATTGAAAGAGCGGGGCGCATCTCTGAATTGACACAGGGGGCCTTTGACTTGAGTTATGGATCGTTGGATAAAAGTCTTTGGAATTTTGACCAAAAAATGACCCAGCTTCCCTCTTCCGAAAAGGCGTTAAAAGCGGTGGGATTGATTGATTATCGAAATATTGTCCTTGAAAAAGGGACGGTATTTTTGAAAGAAAAAGGAATGCGGATTGGTTTTGGGGGGATTGGTAAAGGCTATGCTGCGGATCGAGCAAAGCAAGTGTTGCAAGTGGAGGGATTTGACAATGGGGTGGTGAACGCATCTGGCGATATGAATGCTTGGGGAGTTCGGGAAGATGGCCAACATTGGAAAGTTGGAATCTCCAATCCAGATTCACCCAAAGATATAATTGCGGAATTTGAGTTGAAAAATGCAGCGGTGGCAACCTCTGGGAATTATGAGAAATTTGTTTGGATCGATGGAGTGAAATATTCGCACACGATTCATCCCAAAACGGGTTTCCCCATTCGAGGCATTAAGAGTGTGACGGTATTTGCCCCTTTTGCCGAATTAGCCGACGCCTTAACTACGCCCATTGCGGTGATGGGAGTGGAGGTAGGTTTGGATTTGATAAACCAAATGACGGGCCTTGCCTGTTTAATTATAAGTGATGATAATGTGATTTATTCCTCGAAGGGAATTCACGTTTAAATAAGCTGTTAACCCGATGAAAAAAGTTTTATTCTTCCTGATTACGCTAGTGGCTCTATCCAGCTGTGTCCGCGTCAAAGAATTCCAAAAGAGCCGAATCAATGATTCTGAAATGGAATTATCCGCTCGCAAAAGCGAGAAATTCGAACAAAGTTTTTATTTGTACCGCGAAGGAGCTTCGGGGGCGAATGGAGGTAAAAGCGGAGGAGGCTGCGGATGTAATTAGGTATGAAGAAAATTATTTTAGCCATCGGTTTGTATTGCTCTTTTCTACAAGGGGTAAAAGCACAGGAAGCTGATTCTTTGGCCTATAAAAAACGCGCACTGAAATTCGAGGAAATCAATTTGGTAGCTGGGTATTATGATCAAGATGGTCATAATTCGGCGATTACTGGGGGAATCGGAACGGAAAAATTAACCGATTTAGCCACTTCTTTTGAAATTCGTTTGTCAAAATTAGATCGAAAAAATCGCACACATAGCTTTACGGCGGACATGAATATTGATCAATATACGTCTGCTTCTTCAGACAACATTGATCCATTGACGGTTTCTTCTGCTTCCAGAAAAGATACCCACATTTACCCTAGTTTGTCCTGGTCTGTAAAGGATGATCAAACACGCACCACGCATGGTTTATCCTATTCCTATTCTACAGAATATGATTATAAATCCCATGGTTTTTCTGCGAATTATGCGGCATTAACCAAGGATAAAAACACGGAATTCACGTTCAAGGCGGGTGCTTTTTATGATACCTATATGGCAATTCTGCCTGCGGAACTTCGCCCATTGAATTATCCCTCTGGGGCACACGGGGACATGCGCGGAATAGAATACAAGCCTAGAAATTCGTTTAATGCCTCTTTTGGTCTTTCTCAAGTCATCAATCAACGTCTGCAAGTGATGGCGATTATCGAACCCAGTTACCAAGAAGGATTGTTGAGCACGCCATTTCATCGCGTTTACTTTACGAATGGGAATGAAACCCTGGAAAAATTACCCGGAACTCGATTTAAATTGCCCATTGGATTGCGCTTGAGCTATTTTATGGGTGACCAAACCGTTATTCGTGCTTTCTATCGAGCCTATGTGGATGATTGGGGGATGACGGCTCATACGGCGAATTTGGAGGTGCCCTTTAAGGTAACACCTTTCTTCTCGATTAGTCCATTTTATCGATTCAATGCACAAACGGCTGTGAAATACTTCAAGCCTTACGCGGAGCATTTGACATCAGAATCTTTCTATACTTCAGATTACGATTTGTCAGCTTTCACTAGTCAATTTGTGGGGGCAGGACTTCGATTAGCCACTCCGGGAGGGATTTTAGGTATACCAAACTGGAATTCCTTAGAAGTTCGTTACGGTTATTATTCGCGTTCTAACGGAATGATAGGACACAGTTTGACGATGCACATTAAAATAAAATAGGCTTCGGCCTTTTTTATTTATCTCTTTCATCGTAATATTGCAATGTAATAATTTAACAAATGGGAATCACCAAAACAGACCTTTTTACAGAAGAGCAAAATGCGATCGCTCAGATGGCCAAAGTACTCGGGCATCCCGCACGCGTCGCCATTTTGCAGTATTTAGTGAAATCCAATACCTGTATCAACGGAGATTTAGTTCAAGAACTAGGTTTGGCCCAAGCCACCGTTTCTCAACATTTGAGAGAATTGAAAGAGGTGGGATTTATCCAAGGAACAATTGAAGGCGTCTCGGTTTGTTATTGCATTAACCCAGAAAAGTGGGCGGAGTTTAGCCAGCTTTTTGGGGCGTTTTTCGAACATTATTTTGTCGCACAAAAATCTAATTGTTGTTAATATGTCTTTTCCACGAATGCACGTCTCCCTGTATGTCAGCAATTTAGCGGCATCGGTGAATTTTTACTCGACTTTTTTCGGTCAGCCTGCCACCAAAGTAAAGCCAGGTTACGCGAAATATGTGTTAGATAGCCCCTCTTTAATTATCTCCTTTATTGAAAATCCGGAACGCGTTCAGGCAAATTTTGGGCACCTGGGTTTTCAAGTAGAAACTTCGGAAGAGATGAATGCCCGTTTAGAAGTGGCTAGAAAACAAGGGATTGTTTCCAAAGAAGAAATAGGCACATCCTGCTGCTATGCCGTTCAAGACAAATTCTGGGCTACGGATCCAGACGGCGTTCAATGGGAAGTCTATTATTTCCACGAAGACGCAGAATTCAATGACCCACACTACGCTGCGCAGGATGCATCTGCTTGTTGCATGCCACCTGCAGCCGCTGAAGTAGAAAAACCAAAATTAAAAATCGCCGAAGTGCAAGCCGCAAATGCTTGTACCCCTGGCTCCGGATGTTGCTAAGATGAAAGATACGTTAAACCAAAATTTGGACCAAATTCTCTCCCTCGACATTCCAGCCGAGCGCCGAGAAATATTACAAGTCTTGATCGATTATATCAAAGACAAACGCAAAAAAGAGCAGCCAATTCGCCTGAATTTCATCTGCACGCACAATTCGCGCCGCTCCCAATTCTCGCAAGTTTGGGCGCAAACTGCCGCTGACTATTTCCAAATCCCTGCACAATGTTATTCTGGCGGGGTAGAAGTGACGGCCTGCAACGAACGTACCGTGGCTTCCTTAGAGCGAATGGGTTTCATCGTGTCCAAACACGGACATTCGAACCCGATTTACTTCGCCTTGCACACCCAAGATGCGCGTCCTATCATCTTATTTTCAAAATTATACGATGACGTCATCAATCCGCACGGCATTTTTGCGACCATCATGACTTGCTCACACGCAGACGAAAATTGCCCCTTCATCCCAGGTGCAGAAGCCCGTATTCCTGTACGTTATGAGGATCCTAAAGCCTTTGATGATACCCCTGAGGAGGCCGCGCAATACGATGAAAGATCTAGACAGATTGCGGGGGAGATGTTTTACGTGTTTTCGCGGGTTAGTATTTAGTCACTAGTCGCTAGTCGCTAGTCCGGAGGAAATGAGATTAAAGATAGTAGAGTATAGATTATAGAGAAGAGAGTATAGATTAAAAAAATCACCATTTATCATTTACCATTCACCATTTACCATTCTCTCTGCTCTCTACTCTATTATCTATAATCTTACGAAGTATGATCCCTCACCACTAGCCATTTCCCCTTCACCTTCTTCATCAACAGCGTAAAATAACCACCCACATCACCCACGGTCGGCCTTGCTAAATGCCAGCGGCCTAATACCCAGGCCGTTTTACCAGCCGTCACATCCACTTCTTGAATGTCAAAATCCAAAGTTCCCATCGTCTCGCGATTGGGGTAGGATTTTAAATAGCGCTGCAATGTAGCCTCCCAGCCTGACACGACTCCTGCTTTACCGATAAACTTTAGGTTAGGGGATTTCTCGTAGTATTCCATAAAACCTTCAATATCACCGGCATTCCACAGTTTAATCTGTGTTTGCAGGACAGACTTGATGTCATTTTCGTTTTTATTTGTTTGAGAGAATAAGATAGAAGGGAAGATGAGGAGGAGGTAGAGGAGTGTTTTCATATTGTAAATATATTAAGAAAGAATAAAGCACAAAGCATAAAGAATAAAGTAGGAATCCCCTGCGGGGATAAATCCTGATTGATTTCCATGGACTGATTACTTCCGGACTAATTCCCTTCGGACTTTGTTCTTTTTGCTTTATTCTTTGTGCTTTAAAAACCGGGATTTCGTCTCATTTTTCACTCAACAATTTTTAAAATCCGATTATTGTATCATTTTTGTAGAATACTAATTTAAACCTATGATTAAGAAAATTACGCTAGCCATTTTACTGGCTTTCCCTGTGCTTTCTTCGCTTGCGCAGGCTCCCGATGAAAATCGTTTTGTTAAATCAGTTTTGGTGGACAAATTGGATGAACCGATGGAGTTTACCTTTTTACCCGATGGACGAATTCTATTTGTTGAACGTAAAGGGGATGTGAAGTCCTATGATACGAAGACCAAAGAGACGAAAACGATTGCTCACTTAAATGTGAATACGAAATACAAGAACCGTTTGGGTCAAGAGCGTGTGGCGGAAGAAGGTTTGATGGGAATTGTTTTGGACCCTAATTTCAGTAAAAATCACTGGTTATATCTTTATTACGCGCATCCAACAGAGACGAAGCACGTGTTAGCACGTATGGAATTGCGTGGTGATGAGCTTTTAGTGGAGCAGCAAAAAGTGCTTTTAGAGGTTCCTACACAACGCGAGGAATGTTGTCATACGGGTGGTGGAATGGTTTTTGACAAATCAGGAAACTTATTTTTAACCGTAGGAAACAATACAAGTAACAGTAATTCAGATGGTTATGCTCCTATCGACGAGCGTCCGGGTCAAGCATATTGGGATGATCAACGTGGTGCGTCGAATACGAATGATTTACGAGGAAAGATTTTGCGCATTCACCCAGAGGCGAATGGCACGTATACGATTCCAAAAGGCAATTTATTCGCGCCAGGTACGCCTAAGACGAAGCCTGAAATTTATACAATGGGTCACCGCAATCCTTGGAGACCGAGTATTGACTCGAAAACGGGTTTCTTATATTGGGGTGAAGTAGGTCCGGATGCGTCTGTGGATTCAGAAAAAGGTCCTCGTGGCTATGATGAATTTAATCAGGCCAAAGGTCCGGGCTATTACGGTTGGCCTTATTTCATCGGAAATAACCAAGCGTATGCAGATGTGAATTTCGAGACGATGGCGATTGGACCTAAATTCAATCCAGCTGCTCCAGTGAACGAATCCCCTAATAACACAGGTTTGCGTGAATTGCCTCCAGCAACGAAAGCGATGATTTGGTATCCTTACGGAACATCAGAGGAGTTTCCATTAGTGGGTTCATCTGGTCGTTCAGCGACGGGTGGTCCAGTCTTCAGAAAGGCGGATTTTGCTGGTGCAAAACGCGCTTTCCCATCTTATTATGAAGGAAAATGGTTGATCGTGGAATTTATGCGTGGCTGGATTATGTCGGTTACCTTAGATGAAAAAGGAGATTACAAGTCGATGGAGCGCTTTATGCCCTCTACGACTTTTGGTTCAGCGATAGATATGGACTTCAGCCCTGAGGGAGATTTATATGTCTTAGAATATGGTTCGGCTTGGTTCCGCGGAAATGACAATGCCCGTTTAGTGAAGATTGAATACCAAGGAGGAAATCGCAAGCCCTACGTGGAAGCATCCTCAGCTAAGAAAGCAGGAGCTGCTCCATTTACGACAACTTTATCGGCTGAAGGCACGAAAGATTTCGACGGAGATAAGGTGACCTATACATGGACAGTGAAGAAGGCAGGTAAATTCGTGAAGAATTTATCGGGCACTAATCCAACCTTGCAATTGAAAGAGGTAGGAAAATATGACGTGACCTTGAAAGCGGCTGATCCGAAGGGATTGTCGAATACGGCTTCTTTGGAAATCTTAGTAGGTAACGAAGCGCCGGTAGTCGATATCGCGGTAGAAGGAAACAAATCGTTCTATTTCGAGGGTCAGCCAGTGAAATACGAGGTGAAAGTAGAAGATAAAGAAGACGGATCATTAGGCAAAGGCATCGCTGCTGAGTCTGTAGCGGCGACTGTGGATTACGTAGCTTCTGGATATGATCCGATTGAGATGGCGCAATCGCACCGCAAAGCGGATAGTGATTTATTTGCTTCGGCCGGTCTTCGTTTGATCAATGCGAGTGATTGTAAGTCTTGTCACCAAATGTCCGTGCGCTCTGTAGGGCCATCTTACAAAGAAGTGGCTGAGAAGTACAAAGGCCAAGATATGGTGGAGAAACTTTCCGATAAAGTAATTGCTGGTGGAATGGGCGTTTGGGGAGAGCACGCGATGTCTGCGCACCCAAGTATTTCAAAAGCAGATGCGAAAGCGATGGTGAACTATATTTTAAGTTTAGGGGATGCCAAAGCAAGTAATGCCATCGCCACTTCAGGAACTTTAGGTTTGAAAAAGCCGGCAGATCAATCGTCTTCGAAAGGGGTTTTCGTGGTTCGCGCTACTTATTTAGATAAAGGAAACAAGAAAATGGCGCCGGTTCAATCGGAGAAATGGTTGTTCTTACGTCATCCAGCTTTGAACGTAGAAAAAGCGGATGTTTCGAAAGGGATTTTACAATTGATCACTCCGGGTCGTTCAACGAATATGGTGGGTCAAAATCCATATTTAGGTTATAAAGAGTTGGATTTGACTGGTATCTCAACGATTGAAATTGCAGCATCTGCACAAGCTAGAACAAATGCAGCGGGTGGTGTGATTGAAATCCGATTGGATTCTCCTACAGGTACGGTGATTGGCCAAACGGCTCCAATCGAAGTGTCACAAGGAGGTTTTGGTGGACCTGCACCAGCGGCAGCACCAGGAAAGGGTGCTCCACTTGGAACGGGAACTGCCACACCAGCTCCTGCAGCCACTACGGCGACGGCAACTGCTCCAGCAGCAGCACCTGCGGCACAAGCGCCACCACGTATGCGCCCGCCGTCCTCTCAAAAGGTAGCCATTCAAGCGACATCAGGATCTCATGATCTGTATTTTGTGGCAGTAAACCCGAAAGCAACCGAGCAACAAATTGTCGTTCAGATTTCTGGTATTGAAATGAAAAAATAGTCTTTTGATTATAGTAATTCTGGGGTTCTCTCTGCTTTAATAGAGAGGACCCCTTTTTTATGCGTTATACATTTCTTTTACTTTTGACTTCTGCCACCTTATTTGGCCAAAAAAACATCACCACAGCTTCCGATGCCACGGCACCTTTGCACGCCTTGCAGCCGGATTACCCTACTCCTTACGGGGCACCCACATCTGAAAATATTCAAAAAACCATCGACCGCGTCTTCGCCTATTTAGAAACGGCGACCCCCACGCATTTTGTCGATAAAACCACGGGGGTGGAGGTAAAAACCTATAACGCAAATGCCATTTTTAGCAAAGGGGATTTTAGACCTATATCTTATGAATGGGGTGTGACCTATTCCGGAATGCTTGCCTTGACAGAAGTGACCGGTGAGGCGAAATACAAGAACTATGTTTTTAATCGCCTGAATCTGATTAATTCCGGCGTTCCGGAGGCCATAAAGATTCCAGCAGAACAATCACACGTATTGAAAGGTCTAGTGCATCCGCGTGCTTTGGATGACATTGGAGCGATGGGGATGGCGGTGATTAAGGCGAAAAAAGCCGGTTTTACGACGGATATGTCCTACATCACGAAGCGTGCTTCAGATTTTATCTTGAAAGAAGAGCACCGATTGCCGGATCGTACCTTGGTGCGGATTCGGCCATTACATCACACGATGTGGCTTGATGATGTCTATATGGCTATTCCAGCTTTATTGCAATTAGGGGAATACGAGGAGGCCGTTTTTCAGTTCAAAGCTTACCAAAAGCGCATGTTCAATCCGAACTTAAACATCTTTATGCACGGCTATTTAGTGGATGCGACGGAGCATCCGGAATTCCACTGGGGACGTGCAAATGGCTGGGCTTTGTTAACTACTTGCGAATTGCTGGAGTATTTGCCAGTGAACCATCCGGCTCGTCCGGAGATTTTGGCCCAATTGAAAAACCATTTGAAAGGACTGATGGCTTTGCAGGATGGAACGGGATTTTGGCATCAATTATTGGACAAAAATGACTCCTATTTAGAGACTTCTGCGACGGCTATTTATACGTATGTTCTGGCCAAAGGTATCAACAAAGGCTGGCTCGACCCTAAAACCTACGGTCCGTCTGCGATTTTGGGCTGGAACGCAGTGAATACAAAAGTGAATGAAAAAGGCCAAGTGGAAGGTACTTGTGTGGGAACAGGTTTAGCCTGGGATCCTGCATTCTATTATTACCGACCTATTTCTCCTTTTGCTGCACACGGTTATGGTCCGGTTTTATTAGCAGGAGCTGCGATGATGGATTTAGTGAAACATCATACTTACCAAATCAATGATTCTGCCGTACATTTGAAATAATTATGAAAAACAGTTTTGATTTAACAGGTAAAATAGCGCT
>JBJTMW010000177.1:0-3292 GCA_046070715.1 Aquirufa sp.
GCGCCAGCTTTTGGGGATCAAAGGCGTGGTGGAGGTCAGTTCTTTCGGGGGGAACCTGAAACAATACGAGGTAGCGATCGATCCGGAGCGTTTGCGCGCGATGAATGTGAGCGTGAACCAGGTGTTTAAGGCGATTCAGCTTAATAATTCGAACTCTGGCGGTAGTTATTTGGAGAAAGGGACGGATGCCTATTTCATTCGTTCAGAGGGGATGTTGACTTCTTTAGAGGACATTGAAAATACGGTCGTTTCCCAAAGAGGCGAGGCCGGATTGCCTATTCTAGTGAAGGATGTGGCCAAAGTAGGCTTTGGAAAGGCGGTCCGCTACGGAGCCATGACTCGAAATGGGGAGGGTGAGGCTGTGGGGGGCGTGATGTTGCTCTTGAAAGGAGCGAACGCAAACCAAGTCGTGCAGGACGTGAAAGTCCAAATGGAAATCATTGGCAAAACCCTACCTCAAGGAATTAAGATTGTACCTTATTTAGATCGCAGTGTCTTGATCGGTCGTGCCATCAATACGGTGGAGAAGAACTTGATCGAGGGAGGTTTGATCGTCGTGTTTATCTTGGTTTTATTGCTGGGAAATCTGCGCGCCGGTTTGATCGTGGCTTCGGTGATTCCGCTTTGTTTATTGTTTGCCTTTGCGCTGATGCACATTTTCGGGGTATCTGCGAACCTGATGAGTTTAGGAGCGATTGACTTTGGCCTCATTGTGGATGGAGCCGTCATCATCGTGGAGTCCATTATTCACCGGCTCCACAGCCATCGAAAGGGCGAGGAATTGAGTCAGCACGCGATGGATGAGGAAGTGGGGATTTCTGCCAAAGCGATTTTTGGCTCCGCAGCCTTTGGCGTCATCATCATCCTCATTGTGTACCTGCCCATTATGGCTTTGGGTGGAATCGAGGGCAAGATGTTTCGACCGATGGCCCAAACGGTGAGTTTTGCCATCCTAGGTGCCTTGATTCTCTCTTTGACCTATGTTCCCATGATGTCGGCCTTGTTTTTAAGCAAGAAAATTAGCCACGAAATCACGATCGCGGATCGAATTATGGGCTTCCTGTATGGAAAGTACCAGCCTATTATCAACTGGGCTTTGAAACAACGCAAGTGGGTGGTGATCGGCGCTTTTGGCCTGTTTTCAGCTAGTATCGCCTTATTTATGTCCTTAGGCGGTGAGTTTATACCGGAATTAAATGAGGGCGATTTTGCTGTAGAAACCTTGCTGCCTACGAATGCCTCTTTGTCTCAAAGTATCAAAGTCAATACCGCCGCTCAAGCGATGTTGATGAAGAAATTTCCGACGGAGATTAAGCAAGTCGTGTCTCGTATAGGCGCTTCCGAAATTCCAACTGACCCGATGGGAATCAACTCCTGCGATTTGATTATTCAATTAAAGGATCCGTCCGAATGGAAAAATGCGGAGACGATGGAGGAATTAGAGGCCAAAATGGACGCGGCATTAGACGTGTATCCAGAAGTCAATTTCGAATTCACCCAGCCAATCCAAATGCGTTTTAATGAGTTAATTGCGGGGGTGAAATCGGATATTGCGGTGAAGATTTTTGGGGAAGATCTCCAAGAATTGTTTGATCACGCCACCGAAGCTTCTCGCTACATCCGTCAAATCGACGGCGTAGGCGACATCAAAGTTCAACAAATCGACGGTATCCCGCAATTAGTGGTGAAATACAATCGCGTAAAGATGGCGCAATATGGTTTGAATGTGAACGAGGTAAACTCCGCTATCAAGATGACCTTTGCCGGCGAAACAGCCGGAATCGTGATGGAAGGCGAGAAACGTTTTGACTTAGTGGTTAGGATGGATTCCGTTCATCGAAAAGATATCCAAAACCTTCGCGAACTCTACATCGACCTACCTTCCGGCTCTCAAATCCCATTGCAAGAGGTGGCGGAAGTGAGTTATGAAAACGCACCTTTGGAAATCTCACGTGATAACACGCACCGCCGAATCACAATTGGTATAAACGTGCGTGGCCGTGATGTAGAAAGCGTGGTGGCCGATATTCAGAAAGTCATGAAAGATAAAATTGTGTTGCCGGCGGGTTACTATGTGACCTACGGCGGAACGTTTGAGAATTTACAGGCGGCGAAATCGCGTTTAGCTTTAGTGGTTCCGATCGCTTTAGCGCTGATTTTTGTACTCTTGTTTTTTACCTTCCAAAGCTTCTTAGAAGCAGCCATCATCTACCTCGCGATT
Source organism: Aquirufa sp. (assembly GCA_046070715.1). Lineage (GTDB taxonomy): Bacteria > Bacteroidota > Bacteroidia > Cytophagales > Spirosomataceae > Aquirufa. Next base: position 2,222 of record JBJTMW010000177.1, read on the forward strand.
CCATTATCGGCGATAGGTGGAATTGTGGCACTTTGGTTGCGTGGGATGCCATTTTCGGTTTCGGCTGGAATTGGATTTATCGCCTTATTCGGTGTCGCGGTCTTGAACGGGATCGTTTTGTTATCGTTCTTTAAGCAATTAGCGGATGAGGGATTGAGCGTGGAAGAGCGCTTGAAGAAAGGTTTGGAATTACGATTTAGACCGGTGATCATGACTGCGGCGGTGGCCTCTTTGGGTTTCTTGCCTATGGCGTTGAGTCACTCGCCAGGTGCGGAGGTGCAGCGTCCATTAGCGACGGTGGTGATAGGAGGTTTGATTACGGCGACGTTCTTAACGCTGGTAGTTATTCCGGTCGTCTACTCGATCGTGATGGGCCGTAAAGAGCAGAAGTTGAATGCCAAAGGATTGGGGATGATTATGTTGTTTATTTTGATGTCATTTAGTTCGTTTTCAGTGACTAAGTCGCACGGTGACGATTCACCCATCTCTACTCTATACTCTCCTCTCTCTACTCTATCGCTGAAAGCCTGCCTCTCCCAAGCCTCCCAACGCAACGCCCTCCTCGCAACCGGCTTAGCCGACGTAAAAACCGCGGAGGCCTTCATCCAATCTGGAAAGGAATTACCCAAAGGAACGGTGGATGCGCAGTACGGCAAAACGCAGACCTATTACAGTCAGGATTATACGGTGATGGCCTCGCAAAGTATTCCTTGGCCTACGTTGTTGAAAGCCCAGGTGAAAGCCTTGACGTCTGCGAAAGTATTGAGCGAAAAGCGCTTGAAGATTACGCAGAATTTGGTGGCCTCGAGTGTGAAGTTCTATTACTACCAGATTTTGGCACAGCAGAAAAACATTGCGTTTTTAGCCTCTCAAGATAGTTTATATACCCAAATGAAGCGCGCGGCGACTATTAAATTCCAGCAAGGCGAAACGAATCGCTTGGAATTGATGGCGGCGGAAACGCGTTTACGAGAGTTTCAGCAGAAGCGAATTGCGCTGGAGTCGGATCAAAAGACGGCCTATCAAAATTTGGCTTATTGGATCAATGAACCAGGCGAATTCGAGATTGAA
>JBJTMW010000178.1:0-9145 GCA_046070715.1 Aquirufa sp.
CAAAAAAGAGGATTCGATTCCGGATTTAGAATTTAGCGAAGTGATTTGGAAAGCCGTGAAAGGGGAGAACTCGGTGATGCCTGCACCCAGAAGAGCAGCGATTTTAGCCACAACGGAGGAGATAGAGGATTAAGGAGAGTATAGATAATAGATAATAGATAATAGATAATAGAGTAGAGAGCGTAAAGCACAAAGCATAAAGGGGGTTAAAAACGCTGCGCGATTTAGTCACGACTGCGTCGTTTAGTCATCGCTGCGCGATTTAGTCGGCACTGCTGCGCAGCGATGTCGTTTAGTCGCCGCGTTGCGGCTTAGTCCGAATTCTGAAGGATCATCCACCATCCACCATTTATCATTCACCATTTATCATTCACCCTCTTCACCGTCGACTAGTGACTAGCGACTAGTGACTAATTGCTTGATTCTCAAAATATTTTTACCCTCCCCCTTGTTTGTAATATTTTTCTTCTTACCTTTGCACTCCCGTTCGACAAACGCAGTTTTTTATTCAGAGAGAGGTTGGCAGAACTTCCCGAATTTATTTAAAACAATAAAATGCGTGTCAAACAGGGTCCTAAATCGAGGAAAGCTTGATTTTTGTGTTAGAACTGGTATTGATTAATGAATGTTGAATGCCCAGCCCATTAATTGAATATTAAGCTACACAAGGTGTTTTTTTCGCTGTTATCCACAGCGGGTCCACCTTGTCGCCTTATACCATTTCTGCTTTATTTATTGTTTAGGTTCCTATATCACTCTCGGTTGAGGGATGATTTTGAATAAAAGTCTTACAACAAGCCACGTTAGCCTTGTAAGCATATTTATATTTTAAATATTAACATATTATGTCAGGAATTATTGGTAAAAAAGTCGGAATGACTAGCCTATACATGGAAGACGGTAAAGCTGTTCCATGTACGCTAATTGAAGCCGGTCCTTGTGTGGTTACACAAGTGAAAACTGTAGAGAAAGAAGGCTATAACGCTGTTCAAATCGGCTACGGTGAGAAAAAAGAAAAGCACACAACAAAATCTTTGTTGGGTCACTTCAAAAAAGCAAATACTACTCCTAAGAAAAAGTTGGTAGAATTTCGCACGTTTGAGCAGCCTCTTGCATTAGGAGATGTTTTAACGGTAGAGATGCTTCAATTAGACACGTTTGTGGACGTGGTAGGTACTTCTAAAGGTAAAGGTTTCCAGGGTGTTGTTAAGCGTCACGGATTTGCCGGTGTGGGTGGTCAAACTCACGGTCAGCATAACCGCGGTCGTCACCCAGGTTCAATTGGTGCGTGTTCATTCCCATCTCGAGTATTCAAAGGCTTACGCATGGCGGGTCGTACAGGTGGTAATCGTGTGAAGGTTCAAAACTTACAAGTTTTGAGAATCTATCCAGAGAAAAACTTATTAGTAGTTTCTGGATCAGTACCTGGAGCTAAGAACTCATACGTAATCATTGAAAATTAAAAATTGGGCCTAGCCTAAACAATAGACATTCTGAAACATGGAATTATCAGTATATAACATAGCAGGAAAAGATACCGGAAAGAAAATTACTCTTTCTGACGAAATCTTTGGTATCGTTCCTAACGAGCATGTGGTTTACTTAGATGTGAAGCAATATTTAGCTAACCAACGTCAAGGAACTCACAAAGCGAAAGAGCGTGCAGAAGTTTCTCGCTCGACTCGCAAGATTAAGAAACAAAAAGGTACGGGTGGTGCGCGTGCAGGTTCAATGAAGTCTCCTTTGATGAAAGGTGGTGGACGTATCTTCGGACCACGCCCACGTGATTACCACTTCAAGTTGAACAAGAAAGTGAAAGCATTGGCTCGCCAATCAGCTTTAGCGGCTAAGGCTCAAAGTGGAGATATCGCGATCTTGGATTCAGTTTCTTTCGCAACACCACAAACTAAGGCGTATTTAGCGATGTTAAAGGCGCTTCAATTAGATAACACAAAAACATTATTGATCACTCCAGAAGTAGACAAGAATGTAGTATTGTCTGGTCGTAACGTTCCAAAAACGAAAGTAACAACTGCCGGAGATGTGAACACATACGATTTAGTGAATGCAGGGAAGTTGTTAATCACGACTGCAGCGATTGAAAAAATTGAGTCATCATTCAGTAACTAATTGACAGAAGATTTTCTGTTATAAACGAAAATAAAAATGGGCATTATTAAACGTCCGGCCTTGACTGAAAAGTCGCAAGCCATGCAAGAGAAAGGCCAATACACGTTTGTTGTTGAATTGACAGCAAACAAAATTGAGATTGCCAAAGAGGTGAAGAAGATGTACGGTGTTGATGTTCAAGATGTGAGAACCATGCGTCAGATTGGAAAAGTTAAATCCAAGTCTACACGTACGAAAGTCACTTCTGGACGTACTTCTACGATCAAGAAAGCAATTGTAACAGTAGCTCCGGGTGAAGTAATTGACTTCTACCAAGGAATCTAATTAAAAAAATTAAGGGGGTTCATCCCGATAAATTGAACTAATTAAATGGCAGCAATTAAAAAAATTAAACCAACAACTCCAGGACAACGTCACCGCATCGCGCCTACGTTCGAGGAGATTACTACGGATAAGCCGTACAAGCCTTTACTAGAACCGATCAAAAGAACGGGTGGTAGAAATGCAGATGGTCGTCGCTCAATGCGTTACATTGGTGGTGGTCACAAGCGTCGTTACCGTGTGATTGATTTCACTCGTGCGAAATTTGATGTTCCTGCAACGGTATTAACAGTAGAATACGATCCAAACCGTACTTCTCGTATCGCTCTTATCGAGTATACAGACGGTCAAAAGTCTTATATCTTGGCACCAGCTGGTATCCAGGTAGGCCAAACAGTTATCTCAGGAGAGAAAGTAGCTCCAGAGGTGGGAAATACATTGCCTTTGGCAAACATCCCATTAGGTACATTAGTGCACGCAATCGAATTACAACCTGGTAAAGGAGCTGAAATGGCTCGTTCTGCAGGAACATACGCTCAATTGTTAGCACGTGATGGAAAATATGCAACCTTGAAATTGCCTTCAGGTGAGATGCGTATGGTACTTGCACGTTGTCTTGCGACAATTGGTACAGTATCTAACTCGGATCACATGAACGTGAACTTAGGTAAAGCAGGACGTCACCGTTGGTTAGGTCGTCGTCCACGTGTTCGTGGTGTTGTAATGAACCCAGTTGATCACCCGATGGGTGGTGGTGAGGGTCGCTCTTCAGGAGGTCACCCACGTTCTCGTAACGGTTTATTGGCTAAGGGTAAGAAAACTCGTAATCCAAAGAAAAACACAAATCGTCTTATCATCAGTAGAAGAAAAAAATAGTTAGATGGCACGTTCACTAAAAAAAGGTCCTTACATTGATTACCGCCTTGACAACAAGGTTCAGGCTATGAACGAATCCGGAAAGAAATCCGTGATTAAAACATGGTCTAGACGTTCAATGATCTCTCCAGATTTCGTAGGTCACACATTCGCAGTTCACAACGGGAATAAGTTTATCCCTGTATTTGCAACAGAGAATATGGTAGGTCACAAATTAGGTGAGTTCTCTCCCACACGTAACTTCCGTGGTCACGTGGCGAAAAAAGACAAAGGTAAAAGGTAATTAGATAGACTCTCGGGTCTTAATCAATATTGAAAATGGAAGCAATTGCTAAATTAAGAAATGTTCCTACGTCGCCGCAGAAAATGCGTATTGTCGCAGACATGGTACGTGGACAGAAAGTATCCAAAGCATTGGGTATCTTAAAATTTGAGCCCAAAGTTGGTGCTAAATCGATAGAGAAATTATTACTCTCTGCGGTTTCTAACTGGCAAAACAAGCATGTCGATGCTAAAATTGAGGAAGCGGACTTGTTTATCAAGACTATCTTCGTTGATGGAGGTGCTTCGATCAAGCGTTTACGTCCTGCTCCGCAAGGAAGAGGTCACCGCATCTTGAAGCGTTCAAATCACATCACTTTAGTGGTGGCTTCTTCAGAAGCTCCTGCTACGGTAACAAGTTCAGCAGAATAATAGACTATTAGATAAAACAAGAAATGGGACAAAAAATTAACCCTATTGGATTAAGATTAGGTATCGTGAGAGGTTGGGATTCTAATTGGTACGGAGGTAAAACTTTCGCTGATAAGCTTGTCGAAGACGAGAAAATCAGAAAGTACGTAGCCGCTCGTATTCCAAAAGGATCTATCTCAAAAGTTATTATTGAGCGTACCTTAAAGCGCATCACGTTAACGATCAACACGGCTCGTGCTGGTGTGGTTATCGGAAAGCAGGGTGCTGAGGTAGATAAAGTAAAAGAAGAGTTAAAGAAAATCACTGGTAAAGATGTTCAAATCAACATCTTTGAGATTAAGCGTCCAGAAATCGATGCAAAATTAATCGGTGAGGCTATCGCTCAACAATTGCAAGCTCGTATTTCATTCCGTCGTGCCATGAAACAAGCTATCGCGTCTGCGATGCGTGTAGGTGCACAAGGAATTAAATTAAAATTATCAGGTCGTTTAGGTGGTGCTGAAATGGCACGTTCTGAAGGATACAAAGAAGGACGTATTCCTCTTCACACACTTCGTGCTGACGTTGATTACGCTATCTCTGAAGCTTTAACTGTATACGGAAAGATTGGTATCAAGGTATGGGTTTTCCGTGGTGAAGTTTTTGGTAAGCCAGATTTATCTCCTAATGCAAACATGGGATTACAATCAACTGCAGCGGATTCTCGCGGTGGTGATCGTGGACCTCGTGGACGTGGTGATGACCGTGGTCGTGGCCGTCGTCCAGAAGGAGCGGATCAAGGTGGAGACCGTAACAAACCAGGTGCTGGTGGTGCAAACCGTGGCCGTGGTGGAAAGCGATAAAATATATTTGAATTAGATATTAGACTTATAAGAAGATGTTACAACCAAAAAGAACGAAATTTCGTAAGCAACAAAAAGGTCGCGTAAGAGGTGTTGCAACCCGTGGCCACGAGATTGATTTTGGATCATTCGCTATTAAATCTTTAGAGCCAGGTCGTATCACCGCTCGTCAAATTGAAGCAGCTCGTATCTCGGTAACCCGTGCTATGAAACGTGAAGGACAAGTTTGGATCCGTGTTTTCCCTGACAAACCTATCACTAAGAAGCCTGCAGAGGTTCGTATGGGTAAGGGTAAAGGTGCTCCTGAGTATTGGGTAGCTAATGTTCGCCCAGGAACTATCTTGTTTGAATCGTCAGGTGTACCTTTGGCGGTTGCTCAAGAGGCTTTACGTTTAGCAGCACAAAAGTTGCCAATGCGTACGAAGTTTGTTGTTCGTAGAGATTATTCAGAATAGGATATTAGACCCACAGTTTAATACATCCAAATAACATTGTTATGAAAAACGCAGAAATACAAAAATTAGGAGTTGAAGAATTAAAGAAGCAGATCGCTGCTGAGCAAGAGAACATCTCTCGTTTGAAATTAGCTCACGCTATTTCACCGATTGAAAATCCAATGCGTATTCGTCAAAACCGTAAATTGATCGCGAAGTTAGAAACTGCTCTAAGCGCGGCAACAAAAGCATAAGTATTAATTTTAATAGGTCGGTTCAAACACGCTATCGGCCAATTGTTTAACAAGTAATCCAACAACCATGGAAGAAAGAAACCTGAGAAAAGTAAGAATTGGGAAAGTGGTGAGTAACAAGATGGATAAATCTATCACCATTACCGTTGACCGTAAGGTAAAACACCCATTGTACGGAAAGTTCGTACAGAAAACAACAAAATTGATGGCACACGATGAGAACAACGAGTGCGGAATCGGTGACACAGTGAAAGTAATGGAGACTCGTCCACTTTCTAAAAACAAGTGTTGGAGATTATTAGAAGTAGTCGCAAAAGCGAAATAATTCTAAGATTGTTATTCAAAATTTAAAATTTAAAGATCAAATATAATGTTACAGCAAGAATCAAGATTGGGTGTAGCGGATAATTCTGGAGCAAAAGAAGTTTTAGTCATTCGCGTTTTAGGCGGTACTGGCAAAAGATACGCTTCTATTGGAGATAAAATTGTCGTTTCTGTGAAGTCAGCTCTTTCTTCTTCTAATATGAAGAAAGGAACCGTTTCAAGAGCAGTAGTTGTTCGTGTGAAGAAGGAAATTCGTCGTAAAGATGGTTCATATATTCGTTTCGAAGATAACGCAGCCGTTTTATTAAACGCAAATGATGAGCCGAGAGGAACTCGTATTTTCGGGCCAGTTGCGCGTGAGTTGCGTGATGCAGGATTCATGAAAATTGTTTCCCTAGCCCCTGAAGTTTTATAATTAGATGAGATATTGGGTGAACCCAATTTAATAATCATACAATGGAAAAAAATACAAGTAAACCAGCAAAATTGCACGTTAAAAAAGGAGATACTGTTCAAGTAATCGCAGGAAATGCGAAAGGCAAAACAGGTGTTATCACGCAAGTGATTGTTGAAAAATCTCGTGCGATCGTAGAAGGAGCAAACTTGCAAACAAAGCACGTTAAGCCATCTGCAGCTAATCCTCAAGGAGGAATCGAAAAGCGTGAAGGTTCAATCCACATCTCTAACCTAATGGTGGTAGAAAATGGAAAGCCTGTACGTACAGGTCGTAAATTGAACGAGAAAGGTAAATTACAACGCTATTCTAAAGCGACTGGTAAATTTATCGCATAATTAGAACTTAACCGTGGGTCGGAAATCCACAAAATATACTACAATGGCAGTACCTAGATTAAAAGAACGTTTTGTTAAGGAGGTTGTACCAAGCTTAAAAGAAAAGTTTCAGTACAAGTCTATCATGCAAGTGCCTAAGATTACTAAAATCGTAATCAACAAGGGTGTTGGAGCCGCTGTGTCGGACAAAAAATTAGTAGACATCGCAGTAGAAGAAATCACACAAATCGCTGGTCAAAAAGCGGTAGCGACGATTTCTAAGAAAGCGATCTCTAACTTTAAGTTACGTGAAAATATGCCTATCGGTGTGAAAGTAACGTTACGTGGAGATAAAATGTACGAATTCTTAGATCGTTTGACAACTGTTTCTTTAGCACGTGTTCGTGACTTTAAAGGAATCTCGGAAAAAGGATTTGATGGTCGTGGAAATTATACGTTAGGGGTGAAGGAGCAAATCATCTTCCCTGAGATTTCAATCGATAAAGTAAGCAAGATCTCTGGTATGGATATCACGTTTGTGACGACTGCCGCGACAGACGAAGAAGCTTATGCTTTATTAGCAGCGGTTGGAATGCCTTTTGCAAATCAAAAAAAATAAATAGCCCTTTAGGCTTTCATAAAAACCTTTAAATTTTTACAAAATGGCTAAAGAGTCAGTAAAAGCAAGAGAAAGAAAACGCGAAGCAGCAGTTGCAAAATATGCAGTGAAGCGCGCAGCTTTAAAAGCAGCTGGAGATTACGTTGGATTGGATAAACTTCCAAAAAATGCATCTCCTGTACGTTTACACAACCGTTGTAAATTAACAGGACGTCCTCGTGGATATATGCGTAAGTTCGGTATTAGCCGTGTTACGTTCCGTGAAATGGCATCCAATGGTTTGATTCCAGGTGTAACCAAATCAAGCTGGTAATATTATTTGATTAATTAAATTCATTTTTGTAATTTTGCAGGCCCATTTTAAAAGACCTGCGGCAAATTTAAAAACAATGACAGATCCAATAGCAGATTATTTAACCCGATTGAGAAATGCCTTGAAGGCACGCCATAGGGTAGTTGAAATTCCTGCTTCCAACATTAAAAAGGAAATTACGAAAGTACTTTTTGATAAAGGATACATTTCAAACTATAAATTCGATGATTCATCCGTACAGGGAACCATCAAAATTGCGTTGAAATACAACTCAGTGACGAAGCAGCCTGCTATCGTTAACTTGACTCGTATCTCTAAGCCAGGTCTTCGTAAATACAATGGTGCTGAAGAGTTACCACGTGTATTAAACGGATTGGGTATCGCTATCTTGTCTACTTCTAAGGGAGTAATCACAGATAAAGAAGCTCGTACGCTTCACGTAGGTGGAGAAGTACTTTGTTACGTATATTAATAATTGTTTCACGCTGAAAGGGGAGCGATCCCGGAATTTAAGCTATAATTAAAGTCTAATGTCAAGAATTGGAAAAAAGATTATCACTATCCCTGCAGGAGTTACTGTAGACGTGAGTGCTGGTAATTTAGTGACAGTGAAGGGTCCTAAAGGAACTTTGTCACAGCAAGTTGATCAAGATATGATCATTGCAATCGAAGAGGGAGTTTTAACTGTGGCTCGTCCGACAGAGCAAAAGCGTCACAAAGCGATGCACGGTTTATATCGTTCATTGATCAATAACATGGTCGTGGGTGTGAGTGAAGGTTACCAAAAAGTATTGGAAATCATCGGGGTTGGTTACAAGGCCGCAAATCAAGGAAATATTTTAGAATTAAGCTTGGGTTACTCTCACGCGATTTTCATGGCGATTCCTGCTGAAGTATCTATCGTTACTGCGATGGAGAAAGGTAAGAACCCAATGGTTACGTTAAACTCGATCGATAAGCAATTAATCGGTCAAGTGGCTGCTAAAATCAAGTCGTTACGTCCAGTTGAACCATACAAAGGTAAAGGTGTTCGTTTCCAAGGAGAGCAAGTACGTCGTAAAGCTGGTAAAGCGGGCGGTAAAAAATAAATTATAAGCGTGGGCCGGAAATCCACACAAACAAGTTAAGAAATGGCAACAACCAAAAATTTACGCAGAACCCGCATCAAACGTGCGATTCGTGCTAAGATCGCAGGAACAGCGGAGCGTCCGCGTTTAACTGTATATCGTTCTAATTCTGCATTATATGCACAATTAGTAGATGATTTAGCTGGTAAGACTTTATTCTCAGCTACATCTTATACAAAAGATAAAGTGAATAATAACATCGAAGCTGCCAAGACGGTAGGTTTAGCAATCGCTGCAAAAGCGAAAGCGGCTGGAATTGAAAAGGTAGTTTTTGACCGTAACGGTTATTTGTATCACGGAAGAATTAAATCATTAGCTGAAGGTGCTCGCGAGGGTGGCTTACAATTTTAAGAAATAGATATGTCGCATTTACAAGCAAAACCAATAAAGGTTAACGAAGGTGAGTTGAAGGAGAAAGTAGTAGCCATCAACCGTGTTGCA
>JBJTMW010000179.1:0-2991 GCA_046070715.1 Aquirufa sp.
TGTTAAGAGCATAGGGGTTTTAAAATTCGCCGCGAAGCGCATCGGATTTTGCTCTTTCCAAGTTTTGGTAGGTACCCAAGGCGCTCCTCCATTCATCAATTCCCTACCCCAAATCACATCCGAAGTTCCCCATTGCGCTTCTGAGTTCACTAAACCGGCGTGAGAGATTAAGCATTTATAGTGGGAAGTAGTCGCTTGCATCCAGTTAGCCAGGTGACCACCATAGGAAGCTCCGCCTGCTGCTTGTTTGGTGCCATCGATATACGAGAAGCGTTTGATGGCATCTGCTGCGGCTTCTTGAATTTCTTGGCCTGGACCTTTGAACGGATCAAACTGAATATCTTGAGCAAATTTCTCACCATATCCCACCGATCCGGTATAGTCCGTCATCACGATGACATAGCCTGCTGATCCTAAAATAAAGGGATTCCAACGGTAACCGAATACATCTTTGAACGAACTTGCTGGACCTCCATGCATTAAAACGAAGAGCGGATATTTCTTCGAAGTGTCAAATCCGGTGGGTTTTAAAATGACCGAACGAATCATTTTACCTCTGGATGATTTAGTCCAAATCACCTCCGGCTTTTGCAAATCTAATCCTGCTAAAACGGTATCATTCGCTTTAGAGATGGCTTTCAAAGAACCATTGGCTGAAACCCAAACCTCTGGCGGGGTCGCTACATTCTGGTATTGGTAGGCAAAAACACGGGAATTGGTGGATAAACTTAAACCAGCATAAGATCCTGTTTCTGCTCCTAATACAGGTTTAACAGAACCATCGTTCACTGAAATCTCAACGATACGATCCACCCCTTGGTCTTCGATACTGGCGAAGATGGAGGAACCAGCTATTTCCATATCGTTGATGGGACGATCGAGGGAGGCGGCTAGTTCTTTTTTGGCAGACAAAGAAGACGCATCAAAACGGTAAATACGGTTCAAATAATACAATTTATTACCGATCGCAGAACCGGTTGCAATCAGGTATTTCCCATCCTCGGTGAATTCAGCAGTAGAGTAATCCGTCTCATCATTCACGAGTACGACTTCTTTGCCCCCCGATAAACTCACTGAATAAACATTCGATTTTGCCGATTGATAAGCGGTTGTATTGTATTCCGTAGTCGCTGTAAACACCACTGTTTTACCGTCAGCGCTGAAATTATAGGATCCTAAACGGAAACCAGGGAAATTCACCAGAGTTACATTTGACATTACATTCACCGGCTTTGAACCTGAATTAAGGTCCATTGTGAAGATATGACCTTGTTTTTCATCTAACCAAGAGTCCCAATAACGTACCGGGAACGATTGATAGACACGTGCTTTGGTTTTAATTTTCTTCTTTTCCTCCGCTAATTTTTTGCTAGCTGAGTCCGTGAAAGCAGTAGGAAAAACGCGGCTGGAGAAAATAATACGTGAACCGTCTAATGAGAATTTCACGTCGCTCACACCGGTAGAAAGAGTCGTTAAACGCTGCGCTTCTCCGCCCGACAGAGGCAAAACATACAGTTGCGGGGCTTCGTCGCCGTCGCGTTTGGCGGTGAAATAAATTTTGTCGGAGGCAGAAGACCATTGGTAATTATCTTCGCTCCCTTTGGAATTCGTTAATTTTCTAGGCTCTGAGGAACCATCCGCTGAAGCAATCCAGAGGTCTGAGGTTTGTTCATCCAGATTATAAGAGGTTTCGATGCGGGAATAGATGACATGGCGGCCATCTGGGGAAATTTTGGGAGCACCTACTTTCTTGAGCTTGATCATGATCTCATGAGTCATGGGCTTTTGGCCGTTTACAGAGAGGGTGAACGCCAAAAAGCAGGACAGCAAGGTTAACAATTTCTTCATATCGGTAGTTTAGAAAAAGTAAATTACTTAATTTAATGTCACATCAACCTTTTTCAAATGAAAAATAAATATTATCAATTACTTATGGCTGGTTCGCTTTTAGTTAGCGGCAGCCTCTTTGCCCAAGAAAAACCCGGAAAATTTATTGACCGCGATAACATGAACCTAAGCGTTAAGGCGGGTAACGATTTCGCGGAATATTCTAACGGTCCTTGGGTTAGAAAAAATCCTATCCCTGCTAAAGAAACACGTTGGGGCGCTTTCAATCAATTGCGTGATTTCAATATCAATGCAATTAAAACCATTTTAGATGAGACCAAAGGCACGAAAGCTGCCGCTGGTTCCGTTGAAAAAAGAGTCGCTGATTTCTATGCGGCGGCAATGGACAGTTTGGCCATCGAAAAATTAGGCTTCACCCCTATCCAAGCCGATTTACAACACATCGCTGGATTGCAATTCAAATCGCAAATTGTAACCGAAATTGCTCGTATGCGCTCAACAGGTGCTGGTTCTCCCCTATTCGGATTCTACATAGGTCAAGACCGCAAAAACGTGGAGAAAATGGTGCCTCAATTAGGTCAAGGTGGAACCTCATTGCCAGATCGCGATTACTATTTAAAGAATGATGCGCGTAGCGTAAAAATTCAAGAGGCATTCAAGAAATATGTAGCCACTTTGTTTACGTTGACTGGAACACCGGAGGCTCAAGCGAAAGCAAATGCTGAAACCGTTTACCAATTAGAGAAAAAATTAGCTGAGGCTCAAATGGGCCGCGTCGAAATGCGCGATCCATACAAGACTTACAACAAGTTTGCCTTCGCTGATTTTAATCAAAAGACACCGGCCTTTAACTGGGCTTTGACTTTCCAAGATTTTGGAACAACGGCTCCTGATTCTATTCTAGTGGGGGCGCCTAAATTCTTCGAGGCAGCGAACAAATTATTGATCGAAACTCCAGTAGAAACGTGGAAAATCTATTTAACATGGAATGTGTTACGTAGTAGCGCTGGTTATTTAAGCTCACCTTTCGTGAAAGCGAGCTTTGCGTATTCACAAGTATTATCAGGCCAAAAAGTACAAGCCCCAAGATGGCAACGTATGTCAGCGATGACAGATGGCACTTTAGGTGAATTATTAGGTCAA
>JBJTMW010000180.1:0-7115 GCA_046070715.1 Aquirufa sp.
TTACCTGGAAGATCAAAATGAGCGACCACTTTAAACGTAGCTACCGCCTCGTGATTTTCAATCTCCCGCTCGCGTTCTACAATCAAACGAACCGCTACGGATTGCACTCGACCGGCAGATAATCCTTTTTGCACTTTGGACCAAAGCACCGGAGACAATTCAAATCCAATCAAACGATCCATAATCCGACGCGCCTGCTGTGCATTCACTAAATCCATATCAATGGTTCGTGGCTGCGTGATGGCTTGCAAAATGGCTGGCTTCGTAATTTCACGGAAAACAATGCGTTTCGCATTATCCTTTAATCCTAAAGCTTCCTTTAAGTGCCAAGAAATGGCTTCTCCCTCGCGGTCGTCATCCGTTGCTAACCATACTTCTTCCGATGACTTAGCAAGACTTTTTAACTCAGAAATGACTTTCGTCTTATCGGCAGACACCACATAGGTGGGAGCGAAGTCGTTCTCCACATCAATGGCCTTATCTCCCTTGATAGGCAAATCACGTACGTGACCAAAAGAAGACTTCACCACGAAATCCTTTCCCAAATATCCTTCTATGGTCTTCGCTTTCGCAGGAGACTCAACGATGACTAAATTTTTTGCCATTATGCTGGTTAAAAAATGAAAATCTTAAAATGACCCCAAATATAAGGGCTCTAAATTTAACAAAGAGGCAAAATTCGCCGAAAAGCTAAAAAAAATTATTCCGGAATATTTCCGATGCGAATTCGTGAATTGATATTTACTCGAAATCCAATGTAACTAAATTGTCCATTGATAAAGTTGGCAATGGCTTCTAAACGAAAGACCTTAAACACGCCATCCAGTCCATAACCAAGTTCATTATAGAGTAAATTTTGATTTTGGACATAGTTCGCATTGGCAATCAAAACTTCCTTCACATAGAGTTTTTTCATGCCTAATAGAGGCTTTAACCAAAGATTAGAAAACTGAAAAAAGCTCAGCGCTTCCACATAGCTTCCGGCGGTGGAATTAGCATAATGATTCACATTTAAGCGCTGGTTCGTGCCAGAAGTGAAGTTTTGGTAATAACCGATTAAACGCTCAGAGGCCAGCATTTCACCCGCTTGAATTAAGTTTAGCGTACCATTATAATGTTTGTAATCAATGAAATAGGTCGGTTTATTACCGATAAACGTTCCCGCATTGATCAAGAGTCCCATTTTAATCCATGGATTCACTTCGATATTATGCAGATAGGACAGTTCTACTTGATTAAAATCAGTGGAAGATCCTCCCACCTCTTTCCATCCCGCGCGGTATTTCGCTAGTAACAGGGGAGAGGATCCCCAATCCGTCAGCCGCGTATTAGCTCGGTAACTCTGCGTTAAAAAAGGTCTAAATCCTACCTGAAATTGAGTAATGAACGATTTGTGCGTCGCAAAACCTTCCTGAGTGTATTCCGTATTCGTCGGGTTATTCGGCTTAAAATCCCGATTCAAAAAGTTAATCCAGTAATAATCCGTCGTGTTGTCCATTTGAGAACGCTCGGAATACTCAATCAAAGATTTCAAAAAGAAACGAGCTGAAAAACGTTTAGTGAAGTTTAATGAGGTGAACTTAGACCGGTAAATCTTCATCTGGTTATTTTTCAAAAGCAAAGTCGACAACGAGTTCATCTCCGGAGAAATGGAATTATCCGGATTATATTGCGCGACAAAATCCCCATTCGTTAACAATAAATCAAATGAATCTGCTCGATACCGTAATTTAACCAGACCAGAATTTCGATTAATCCCAAAGGCTCTACGGCCTAAAACCTCCGCCTCGAGCATATGGTAACGCGACCAACGTTTTCTAAAAACCAAGCCTGAATTAGCCATAAATCCCTCCACCGTATTAAAATTGGAATCAAAAACCGGGGATTTATAATAGATCTCAAAGGGGTAAAAATCACGCTTAAATTCCCCAAAATAAAAGGACTTACTCAAAATCAACTGCGAGGGATTAAATGGCGTAACCTTGAAGCTATCAATCAACACCTCCCGGTTTTTCATTCCCGGAACCTCGGTAAAAAAGCGAGGATCCAAAGCAGCCTGCGTTTCTGGCGCTTTGTTGTAAACCGAGTCAATCATCACTAAATTAGAGGTGGGCCGCTGCTTCCATTTACGCAATAAAGAACCATGCAAATTTGTTAAAAACTGATTCGCAAACGTCTCATCAAAAGCTACGGCTGAGATATTCAAGGTTTCTTTTGCGTTTTTAGGTTCATTAAAAAGCGAAGGGTCAAATTTCCACTCCATCGGCTTTCCTAAGGTCTCTTGATCCCACACATATTCTCCATTGCTTCCAAGTAAACCGGCCACTAGTCGAATTTGGCCTTTCTTCGGAATCCATTTTTCTTGAAACACTTGATGTTGCAAATCAAACGAATAATCAATGGCATCCGCAAAGACAGAACCCTCAAAACGAACAATCCACCCTGCCTCATCGACGGTTAATGTTCCATTGAATAATCGATCTCGGCGCATCTTAGGCTCCACTTGAAATTGAAAGCACGTCTTGCCTTCGACTAAAGTATCCCCCTTGAAATTAAAATGATAAAATGATTTTGCTTGGTAACTAAGAGGTGACACGCAAGAAGTTCCCACATAATCTTGGTATAAATCAGGCCAAAGAAACAAGGTAGGCTTCGTATACTTCTTGTGAAAAGTCTGAACGGACTCAATGCCATGAATGAGCTGATTCAAATGACCTACTTGAACCTCTGATATGGTTTGATTGCCATACCATTGCCCCATTTGGATCCCTTCCTTCGCTGCTAATCGCTTCCGTGCAATGCCAATTACCTGATTAAATCTTGCCTTTTCTTGAACCTTAACGCGCATCTTAAAGGAACCGATGGCTTGTCCATGCTCCTCAGCAGAACGCAAGGTTTTTTCAAGAACAGCAGCAGGAGAGAGGGATTGCGCTTGACTTTCATTTAGAAAAAAATGAAAAAAACATCCAACAAACAGGAATATCTTCAAATAGCTCAAGCGAATTGGATATTAAAATGTTCAAATAGTCCTATAATAAATAGGTTAAATCAAGCAATAAAACAAAGTTCCTAATAATTCGCTAACAAAGGAAATGTTCTCCTAAAATAGTGGCAAAATTGAAGCTAATCTATTAATTTTGTAAACATTTTTTACCAAACTCTTTTACCATGGCCTTTGACATTGAAATGATTAAAGCTGTTTACGATCGCATGCCGGCTCGCATTGCTGCGGCTCGTGCGTTAACAGGTAAACCGCTTACGTTAACTGAAAAAATTCTTTACAGCCATTTATGGGAAGGAACTGCTTCTACAGCTTATGCAAGAGGTGCTTCTTATGTAGATTTTGCACCAGACCGTGTGGCGATGCAAGATGCAACTGCTCAAATGGCCTTATTACAATTCATGCAAGCAGGACGTCCTCAAGTGGCCGTTCCATCTACCGTGCATTGTGATCACTTAATTGAAGCAAAAGTAGCCTCTACTACGGATTTACAAGTAGCAGTGGATAAAAATAAAGAGGTTTATGACTTCTTATCGTCTGTTTCAGACAAATACGGCATCGGTTTCTGGAAGCCAGGTGCGGGTATTATTCACCAAGTAGTGTTAGAAAATTATGCTTTCCCTGGCGGAATGATGATCGGAACGGACTCACACACGGTTAACGCGGGTGGTTTAGGGATGATCGCCATCGGTGTAGGTGGAGCAGATGCCTGCGATGTCATGGCAGGTTTAGCTTGGGAATTGAAATTCCCTAAATTGATTGGTGTTAAGTTAACAGGTAAATTAAATGGTTGGACGTCTCCTAAAGACGTAATCCTTAAAGTAGCAGGTATTTTAACCGTAAAAGGAGGAACAGGTGCAGTCGTTGAGTATTTTGGCGAAGGTGCTACGTCTATGTCTTGTACGGGTAAAGGGACAATCTGTAACATGGGAGCTGAGATCGGTGCTACCACATCTACTTTTGGTTACGATGCTTCTATGGCACGTTATTTGGAGTCTACAGGTCGTGCGGATGTAGCTGCTTTGGCAAACGGAGTTAAGGAACACTTAACGGCGGATCCAGAGGTGTATGCAAACCCTGAAAAATACTTTGATCAAGTAATTGAAATCGATTTAGATACCTTAGAACCACACTTAAATGGTCCTTTCACTCCAGATTTAGCGACGCCTATTTCTAAGATGAAAGAAATGGCTGAGAAAAACGGCTGGCCTACGAAAGTGGAAGTAGGTTTGATCGGTTCTTGTACAAACTCTTCTTATGAAGATATCGCACGTGCTGCTTCTTTAGCGAAGCAAGTGGCGGCGAAAGGTTTGAAGACCAAAGCGCAATTTACAATCACGCCTGGTTCAGAATTAGTTCGTTACACGATTGAGCGTGATGGTTTCATCTCCACATTCGATTCCATTGGAGCTACGGTATTCTCAAATGCTTGTGGACCTTGCATCGGCCAATGGGCTCGTCCTGGTGCTGAAAAAGGGGAGAAGAACACGATTGTTCACTCTTTCAATAGAAACTTTGCAAAACGTGCGGATGGTAATCCAAACACATTTGCGTTTGTAGCTTCTCCAGAAATGGTGACGGCTTTAGCTATTGCAGGTGATTTAACTTTCAATCCATTAACGGATACGTTAACGAACGAAAAAGGAGAGCAAGTAAAATTAGATGCTCCTTCAGGAGATGAATTACCTAAATTAGGTTTCGCTGCAGAAGATGCGGGCTACCAAGCTCCTGCGGAAGATGGTTCAGGTGTTCAAGTAAAAGTTTCTCCTACATCGGATCGTTTACAATTATTAGATCCATTCGCCGCTTGGGAAGGATCTGACTTGAAAGGTTTGAAATTGTTAATTAAGGCCAAAGGTAAATGTACCACAGATCACATCTCTATGGCGGGTCCTTGGTTAAAATACCGTGGACACTTAGATAACATCTCTAACAATATGTTAATCGGAGCGGTGAACTTCTATAATGAGAAGACGGACAACGTGAAGAATGCATTAACAGGCGAATATGGCCCAGTTCCAGCGACTCAACGGGCATACAAAGCGGCAGGCGTAGGAACGATTGTCGTAGGAGATACAAACTACGGTGAAGGATCTTCTCGTGAGCACGCAGCGATGGAGCCACGTCATTTAGGTGTTCGTGCGGTATTAGTGAAGTCATTCGCTCGTATTCACGAAACGAACTTGAAGAAACAAGGAATGTTAGCTTTGACTTTCGCAAATGAAGCTGATTACGATAAAATCCAAGAGGACGATTCCATCAATATCATCGGTTTAGGAAGCTTTTCTCCAGAAAAATCATTGACGATTGAGTTAGTTCACGCAGATGGTAGCACAGATAGTTTTGCTGTGAACCACACGTACAATGAACAACAAATCGAATGGTTCAAAGCAGGTGGTGCCTTAAACATCATCCGTGCTTCTGTAAAATAATTTGAAATAGGGGCAAAATTGCTTAATTTTGCCCCTTCTTATAAAAATAAAGCCCTAAAAAACCCATGGCAGCGATTAACGCAGTTAAAATATTTTCAGGTTCTGCATCTAATTACTTAGCAAAGGATATTGCTAAGTATTATGGAAAAGATTTGGGCGCTGTAACTAACTTAAAGTTCTCAGACGGTGAAATGTCACCTAGTTTTGATGAATCAGTACGTGGTTGCGATGTGTTTATCATTCAGTCCACATTCCCCTCTGCGGATAACTTAATGGAGTTATTACTCATGATCGATGCTGCTAGACGTGCATCGGCTCACTATGTAACAGCTGTTATTCCTTATTTTGGGTATTCTCGTCAAGATCGTAAAGATCGTCCACGGGTAGGTATCGGTGCAAAATTAATTGGTAATTTGTTGACCGCAGCTGGGGCTGATCGTTTAATGACGATTGACTTACATGCTGGTCAAATCCAAGGTTTCATGGACTTCCCTGTAGATCACTTGGAAGGAAATGCCATCTTCGTTCCGTATTTGAAATCTTTAAATTTAGAGAACATCCTTTTTGCATCACCCGATGTAGGAGGCGTAGTTCGTACCCGTAATATGGCCAAATTCTTCAATGCGGAGATGGTTATTTGCGATAAGCACCGTAAGCGTGCCAATGAAATTGCTTCGATGCAATTAATTGGAGACGTAAAAGGCGCAGATGTGATCCTAGTCGATGACTTAATTGATACCGGAGGTACCTTGTGCAAAGCCGCTCAGTTAATTATGGACAAAGGGGCAAATTCAGTGAGGGCGGTTGTCACCCACCCGGTTTTATCAGGAAAAGCGTATGAAAACATTTCTAATTCTGTTTTGACAGAATTATTAGTGACGGATACCATTCCTCAAAAACAAACTTGTGACAAAATTAAGGTGCTTTCAGTCGCTGAACTTTTTGCGAAGGCAATTGGACGTATCCGTGATCACGAATCTATCAGTTCATTATTTATTAAATATTAATTTCAACCGTTTCTAGGGGATAGCCTTGTTGCGAAAGACTAGAAGCATTAACAAAAACAAGATGAAAAAATTAGAGATTGTAGGGTTTAAAAGAGCGAATCTCGGTACGAAGAGCGCAAATGATTTACGTAACGAAGCAATGGCACCCTGTGTATTATACGGTGGTTCTGAGCAAGTTCACTTTGCTGTTCCAATGATCCTTTTCCGTGAATTATTGTATTCTGCGGATGTGTACGAAGTTGAATTAAACATTGAGGGTACGAAATACCGTGCGATCTTACAAGATGCACAATTTCACCCAGTAAACGAGATGATCTACCACGTAGACTTCTTGGAAATCCAAAAAGGAAAAGCAATCAAGATTGCGGTGCCTATTAAAGTAACTGGAAATTCTCCAGGTGTTATCAAAGGGGGTAAAATGGTGCAAAAATTACGTAAAGTAACTTTACGTGGTCAAGCAGAAAACATTCCTGATTTCGTAACAGTGGATATTTCTGGTTTGGACTTAGGTCAAACAGTAAAAGTAAACAAATTACAGGTTGAAGGATGTGAGATTTTAAATCCTATGTCTAACCCTGTAGCAACAATCGATATCCCAAGAGCATTAAGAGGTAAAATCAACGCTTAATTTCTTAAACGGATTCACAGATTGATAGATAAAGAAAAAGCCCCGCA
>JBJTMW010000181.1:0-7021 GCA_046070715.1 Aquirufa sp.
GATTTTATCAATTACAAGCGATTGAAAATGTTTGTATCGATGCAAAGTCCAGACGCCATAAGTGGGCAGGTGAGTGCATTCTTGCGAATTGGGACGGATTTGACAGATAATTATTATGAAATAGAGAATACGGGATTAACGCAAACGCAGAAGGGACAAAGCTTAGATACGGAAATTTGGCCAATGGAGAATGAGTTTGACATCGAGTTTGATTTAGTGAAGCAAGTGAAGACGGAGCGGGATAAGCAGGGAAAGAGTTTAAATGAACGTTTTACGATGCTAGTGACGAGTTCTACTGGTAAAACGTATAAGATTACGGTGATGGGTCGTCCGGATCAAAGTGCCACCATGGTGACGATGATAGGGGTACGGAATACGAGTAATACGAACAAATCGTTCTGTATATGGGTGAATGAGTTGCGGGCGTCTGGTTTTGATCAAACTTCTGGGGAGGCTGCCATCGGTAAATTAGGCATCAAATTAGCTGATTTAGGTACGATTCAGATGAATGGTAGCTTTAAGAATTATGGTTTTGGAGGGGTTCAGGCCAAAATCTCAGAGCGCAGTCGCGAGAATAACCTAGAGTATGGGATAACGGCGAATTTGAATTTGGACAAACTCCTGCCTAAAAACTGGGGATTCAAAATACCGTTCTTTATCACCTATGATCGCCGCAATATCTCGCCAGAATTTGATCCTTTTGACCCTGATATCTTTCTGCGAAACTCGATTCAGAAATTTAGTTCGGAAGCTAAAAAACAATCCTATTTGACCTTAGTAGAGGATAATACGGAACGCAAAGGGTTTAATTTCTCTAATGTGAAGAAAATACGAAATGCCCAATCGAAAAATAGCTACCCTTGGGATTTCTCAAATTTTACGTTTAGTTATGCGTATTCTGAGATGTTGCGGACGAGTCCTTTAATCGCTGAATACCACTCCCTGAGTCATAAGGGTAGTGTTTTATATGCTTTTAGTAGTTCCTCTCGCTTCCTGGAACCTTTTAAAAAGGCTTCTTTTGATCTTATCAAGGATTTTAATCTGAATTTAGTTCCTTCTTCGTTGATGGTTCGATTAGATATGGATCGCAGTTTCGTGAAGACGCAAATGCGCAATGCGGAATTCACTACGCTAGGGGTGGCTCCACAATTTGAGAAATACTGGTTTTTTAATCGCCAATATGCCTTGAATTGGAACCTGACGAAGAGTGTTGTGTTGAATTATAATGCCCAAGTGAATTCGATTATTGACGAACCATTTGGTGACCTTGACACGCAGCAAAAGCGGGATTCGGTGATGATTAGTTTGCGCGCCTTAGGCAGGGCTAAAAGTTTTGATCAACAAGCGGGCATGGTTTGGCGCTTGCCTCTCCAAAAATCAGTTCTAACTGATTGGATGAATGCCGATTATACACATCGCATTGGCTATAATTATTACGCGAACTCCTTTGATATTAGGGATTCATTGGGCTTGCCTTTTGGAAATATTATCAAGAATACGAAAGAACAAGCGATTAATGGAAAGATTGACTTTGTAGCCTTATACAATCGCGTGAAGGCGCTGCGTTGGGCAAATAGTCCTCGCTCGATTGGAAAGAATATCGCTCGAAATCCGGGTGATGAAGAAGATATCGTGATTCCGGCTAATAATGTGTTGAAATCAGTCACCCGCTTACTCTTAACCTTGCGGGGCATTCAGGTGAATTATTCCATCAATGAATCCACAACGCTTCCAGGATTTATGCCAAATCCAGGAATGCTAGGCATGAATGCGGTAAATCAGGCTCCAGGATTCGATTTTATTAGTGGAGGACAGGATGATGGGATTCGTTTCAAAGCTGCTGAAAACGGTTGGTTGACCCGAAGTACGGTTCAAAATACGCCATTCACTCAGTTGCGAACCCAAAAATTAACCTATTCAACGCAATTAGAACCGACGAAAGATTTACGGATTCAAGTAGATGGTAATTATAACAAAGGAGATAATTACCAAGAGTTTTACCGCCCAGAAGTCGCTAATGGTCCATTCAAATCGCAAAGTCCGATTCGATCCGGGAATTATTCCATGTCATTCTTGTCTTTCATGACGGCATTCTCTAATCCTGAATCTGTTTTTGAAGAATTCAGATCCAATCGTTCCATCCTATTATCGCGTCTTAATCGAACTAAAGCAACTGAAATAGGAACCTATAATCAGAATTCACAGGATGTGTTAATCCCCGCTTTTTTTGCGGCATATTCAGGGGTTTCCGCAAATTCGGTGAAGTATTCGCCATTCTACGATATTCCATTGCCTAATTGGAAAGTGGATTATAATGGTCTGAATTTATTACCTGGAATTAAGAATAAATTTGCCTCCTTTACGATTTCCCACATGTATTCGAGTACCTATAATGTGGGTAATTTTGTCTCCTCCTTGGAATATGGTCAATTCGCCACGGATTATATGAATCTATCTTTGAATAGTTTATTGTATCCGCTTTCCTCGCGTTTTGACCCGGTAACTAACACGCTGATTCCGGTGTATGTCATGAGTACTATTTCGTTTGTGGAACGTTTCTCCCCGTTAATAGGAGTGAACGCAGTGACAAAGAGTAAAATTTCTTTACGTTTAGAGTATAATCAAGATCGAAATGTAGGGTTGAATTTAGCGAATTCGCAGGTGGCAGAATTAGCGAATAAAGATTTTACGGTAGCGGTAGGGTTTACTAAATCCAATATGTTGATTCCTTTTAAGATTAATGGCCGTGCAGTTCGTTTGCCTAATGACTTGCGTTTTAATATGAATCTAACGATTCGAGATACCCGAACGTTGCAACGTAAACTGGATGCAGAGACGATTGTGACGCAAGGATTTGTCAACTTTCAATTCCGTCCACAGCTGAGTTATAATGTGAATAATAAATTAACGGTGACGGCCTATTTCGATAAGATGATGAATAATCCCTTGGTTTCTAATTCCTTCTATCGTTCTACCGTGGCAGGTGGTTTCCAAATCCGTTATAGTTTAAGTGAATAATCTAAAATCGTTTGCAAAAAATCGAGATTTTAGTGACCTTTGTAAGCAAATAATAATAATATGAATTTTCCAAGCGAATTAAAATATACTCAAGAACACGAGTGGATTAAAGTAGATGGCGATGTAGCTATCGTAGGTATCACAGACTTCGCTCAAGGTGAGTTAGGCGATATCGTTTTCGTAGAAGTAGAGACGGTAGGTCAGACGATTGCGAAAGACGGTGTTTTTGGAACAGTTGAAGCAGTTAAGACGGTTTCTGATTTGTTTTTGCCTGTCGCTGGAGAAATCGTTGAATTCAATACAGCCTTAAATAACAGTCCAGAGTTAATTAACTCAGATCCCTATGGTGAGGGTTGGGTAGTGAAAATCAAAGCGGCTGACGCTGGTGATTTATCCCAATTGATGGACGTAGAAACATACAAATCCTTTATCGGACATTGATTTTAAAACCCTGTTAATCAGGGTTTTTTTATAAGCCAACAACAAATGCGGATCTTATTCAAACAGATTTTAATTCAAGATAGCCGATCTTCCTTTTACGGGAAGAAGATAGATTTATTAGCTTCTGATGGCCAGTGGGCAGAAATTGCTCCACAGATTCAAGCAGAGGCGGATCAAATCATTTCAGGAATCAATCTTACCTGGTTTCCTTCCGTAGTCGATCTTCGGGTTCATAATACCTTACCAGGTGGGGAACATATGGAAGATTGGGCTAGTTTACAAGCTTCGGCTTGGAAGGGTGGTGTTTTGGACTTTTTACTTTTACCTACTGGGGATCCTGTTCCTCAGCAACCTGAGGCAATTCAATTTATTGCAGATAAACTAAAAGGTTCTGGTGTACAATCTTATGCCGTCGCGCCATTAACTTTAGGAAATAAGGCAGAGAACTTTAGCGATTTGATGGATTTGCATCAAGCTGGGGCATCTTGGTTTAGTCACGGTGCAGGCGCATTGCAAGACACAGACTTAATGTTGAAGTGCCTGCAATACTTACAGCCCCTTGCCGCGAAAGTTATCTCCCGTCCAGATGTAAAGGGATTGTCTTTATTTGGCCAAATACACGAAGGACTTCAAAGTACCTTGTTAGGTTTAAAAGGCATTCCTGTACTTGCTGAAACAATGCATGTTAAGCGTGATTTGGATTTATTGGCCTATGTGATGCAACATTCGTTCGGCTTAGCTAATCCGGATTTTTCCCTCCATTTCTCTTGTATATCTACTGCTGAATCAGTTCGGTTGATTAGCGATGCTCAGAAAGCGGGATTACCTGTGACTGCTGACGTGGCCATTTATTCCTTGATTTTTACGGAAGATGCGGTTTCGGATTTTGATACGTTGAAAAAAGTGAATCCACCGCTTCGCACTGAGGCGGATCGATTAGCCTTATGGCAAGGATTAAAAGAAGGGACGATAATGGCTGTTGTTTCTGATCACCATCCGGTAGAAGTGGAAAATAAAGAATTGGAATTTGATCAAGCTGCGTTCGGTACGATTGGGTTAGAAACTTTAGCGATTGCCTTTATAGAGGAAGCAAAAAAACAGGGTTTAGAAAAGATAGATGCTTATTTATCGCATGGGCCAGCAGCTTTTTTAGGTGTGGAGCTGCCAGTAATGAAGGTAGGCGAGGAGATGAAAGGTCTAGTTATTTGTTCAACTGCTCAGGAGTATACCTTGGCAGATATCGTCTCTAAATCGAAGAACTCCATCTTTTTAGGCACGACATTTGCCCATCAAGTGGTGGGAGTTTTTAACGGGTTAAAACAGCACTATGGTCAATAATTGGTTTGCAGAGATAAGTCGATTTGTCTTAATGGCTCTGTTATTTGTTATTTTACTGGTGGCTTATGGTATTGTCCTACAGCAATTCGGTATTATTCCGGTAGGGGGTAAAAAAGCGCCCACCTATGTCTTTTTGTTGTTTTTTCAATGGTGGTATGTTACCCGTTTTCCTAGTCGCCATGGGGGTGAAAAGAAGCATTTTTTAGTCTACTTTACCTTGCAATATATCTTGATTATTTTGACAGCCTTGTTTAGTGCTTTCTTTTTATACTATTTCTTTCAGTCGGCTCCTGGGGTCCAAATGTTGGAGGCATATATTCAGCAAAGTTTATTGGAATTGAATTCATTTAAGGATATTATTGTAACTCAGGAAGGTGGGGAATACTATAATCGACTACATGCAGGTGTAAAATCGATCGACGCATATAGTATTGCAAAGGATGATTTTGCTCAAAAGATTGCGCTCGGTTTCTTACCTAATTTGTTAATTTCACTGTACTACAAAAAATAAAATGGAAAATTCATCAGAGTCAACCGCTTCATCGTCTATACTTGCCCTTAAATATGGCTTTATTAACGGTTTATTAAGCTTTCTATTTTCGACCTTAGTTAATGTAATGGGTTGGGCAGAGCAGTTTCAGGAATCTATGGGATGGATTTCAGGCATCTGGTCACTCGTTTTATCTGTTACGGTTTCCTATTTGTGTTTACGGGAATACCGGGAACAAAATGAAGGATTTATGAGCTATGGCCAGGGCTTAGGTTTAGCCACATTATTAGGGGCGATTAGTGGTTTAGTCGCTGGTGGATTTAATTACATTTATATTCAATTTATAGATAACTCGGTCATTCAACGTCAAATGGATATCGCTAGAGAGCGCATGGAAGATCAAGGAATGAGTGCGAGTCAAATTCAAAGTGCTGAGGAAATGACTTCTATGTTTATGAACCCTGGAATGCAATTTGTAATTGTAGTGATTATGAGTATCATCTTTAACTTCTTTTTAGGTTTAATCGTTTCAGCTGTCGTGAAGAGAGAAAAACCTGTTTTTGAATAAGATGTTCCCTCTTTTAAGGAAAGACGTGTTGGCTTTTTTTAGCTCTTGGATGGGCTGGGGAACTATCTCGTCTTTTTTTATTTTAATGGGAGTCTATCTGTGGGTGATAGATGGGAATGTATTAGATTACGGATTTGCTGAATTGTCCGTTTTCTTTGATTTAAGTCCGTGGTTTTTTCTGTTTTTTATTCCTGCACTTTCAATGAATAGTTTTTCGGAAGAAATGGATCGAGGAACGTTTCATTTGCTTCGGTCACTACCTTTAAGTACGCTCCAGATTCTGGCAGCTAAATTTTGTGCATTGATTTGTATAGTCCTGTGTACGCTTTTGCCTAGTATTCTTTTCATTCAAACCATTGCGGTCTTAGGTTTGCCAGTAAACAATTACGATTCATCGCTTATTTTAGGTGGATTTATCGCGCTGTTTCTGTTGGCTGTATGTTTCGTATCCATTGGGCTTTTCGCGTCAAGCTTAAGTAAAAAGCAACCCCTTAGTTTTATAATAGCCTTAGTCTTGAATTTTGCCTGTTGGCAAGGAGCGAAGGAAGTGGGTTTGGTAAGTCTCGATTTGTCCTCCCACTATCAAAGGATGAGTATGGGAGTGCTCAGTTTTGGAGATTTACTGTACTTTGGTGGATTTATTACGCTTTGGTTTGGGCTAACTCGATTGAGGCTGCGCTTTCTTATTTAAAATCTTGGATAGCTATCGCCTTGCTACAAAATGCAATCTCTCTTGCTTCATTAGAGGCAATAATAATCAGTTTATCACGCTGTTGTTCTAATCGATCAAAGAACCAATTCTTCGCTTGTTCATCAAAATTAGTGGTAGGTTCATCTAAAAGAAGAACCGGTCTTTCTGACAAAAGTGCAAATCCGAGTTTGATTTTCTGCCGCATTCCAGACGAATAGTTTTTGATTGATTTAAATCGATTGGGTTGTAAATCGATGAAGTCCTCAAATAAGGCTATTGTCGTCGTAGAGGGTAGGTATTTATTTTGAAGGAGGATTTCCAAATGTTCTGCAAGCGTATATTCTTCAATCAACTCCACATAAGGAGCCGCATAAGTGATTTGGCTGTAGACGAGTTCGGGTTCGATACCCAGCATTTCCACCGATCCTTTAGTGGGTAAGGTGAACTGTGCAATGAGTTGTAGTAGCGTGGATTT
>JBJTMW010000182.1:0-5094 GCA_046070715.1 Aquirufa sp.
TTCATTAATTCCACCCGTTCCAGCGATGTGGGAGTGTTCGTCGATGATTCCCGCCGTCACGTGTTTGCCCGTTCCGTCGATGACGCGTGCCGAAGGATCTTTCAACCCTTTACCGATCGCCGCGATTTTGCCGTTCTTTAATAAGACATCGCTGTCTTTTAAGACGCCAGCTTTTTCATTCGTCCAAACCGTCGCATTTTTGATCAAGATCGTTTCGGCCGTCGCTGGCTTAGGCGTTCCGTAGCCCGCAAATGGGTAAATCACGGATCCTAATTCCAATTTATCTTCTTTCTTCCCTGCTTTTTTCGCTACCGTATCTGCCGCCGCGGAAGCCGTTGCTTTCCACGAAATCCAGTCGCCGTTCGCTAATTGGCCCGTTCCCGTGAAGTTCGCGTCTGCGAAAGTTCCCGTTAAGCGCGTGCGCTTGCCTTTGTCTGCTTTCGAAGAGAAGCTTAAGTTGATAAGGGATTCTTTTTGAGAGAAGTCAACAGACGTAGTGTCTTTGGCCAAAATCTGAACTTTATACCCTCCTGGCTCGCCTGAGATGCTTAACGTCCCCGCAGTAGCGCCTAATTGTAAATCGTATTTTCCTGCCAAAGAATTCCATTGCTCCTTCGCAATCGGATATGCTTCCCCTTGCACCCAGTTCTCAATGATGGCTGTTTTATCTGCGAAAACAGGGCCATTCGTGATCACGAAGTTCGCTAATTTGCCTGCATCCAGACTTCCGACCATGTCAGAAACGCCTAAGATAGTTGCTGGAGTTGAAGTCAACGACTCAAGCGCTTTTTGCTCACTTAAACCATATTGAATCGCCTTGCGTAGATTGGGCATAAAGCTACTTACATCTTTCAATCCATTCGCCGTGATCGCGAACGAAAGACCCGCTTTTTCAAACGTCGCCGGGTTCGTAGGGGCTAATTCCCAGTGCTTCATATCCGCCACGTTCACAAAACGCGCGTCCGTAGGATCCTCTAAATCCATCGCTTGCGGGAAGTCCAAAGGCAAAATGAATTTCGCATTCGTCGCTTTCATCTCGTCGATACGCTGGTATTCATTACCGCTCGCTTTGATAATGTATTGAACACCAAACTCGTCGCCGATTTTGTCCGCCCGCAAAGCAGACCATTTATCGGTCACCTCGAAGATTTGAGGAAGCGCTTGGATCTCATTAAAGGAGGCCAAAGATAAATTCGTTCCCTCTTTCGCCGGCTTCGATTTGTACCAAGCGGCGTCTAAGAAGTTTT
Organism: Aquirufa sp.; assembly: GCA_046070715.1. GTDB lineage: Bacteria > Bacteroidota > Bacteroidia > Cytophagales > Spirosomataceae > Aquirufa. Next base: position 1,248 of record JBJTMW010000182.1, read on the forward strand.
GGCGTAAAAGCGCAATCGAACCCATCAATGAGCCCGGATAATCCTGCGTAGACGATCCCTTATTGAAAGAATAATGCGCCGAAGCTTTCTCTTTCAAGACCACCAAGTTTTCTCTTTGCTTCGCTAAACTCACGAAAACGCCGGTTCCGCGAGAGATACCGTCCATTTGGTGGGTTAAAACCGTGCCAAAGCCCAGCTTGCGCAATTCCTTCGCCTTCGAATCATTCACCTCGAACAATTTCGCGTGCGAAACCTCCGATTTAATCGCTTGATTCCAAGAATAAGGGCCTTTTGTGTTGGAAATCATTTGGGACGGAGAACGGTAATTCCCGCCACCTGCCGTCACGGCTGACATGCCATAATCGCTGTAAATATCGATGAAAGACGGATAAATGTACTTGCCGCCACAATCGATCACCACCGCGTCTTTAGGGACCGCCACAGCTCCGACCGATTCGATCTTACCGTTTTTAATCACCAAAGTCGCCTTGGTTAAAGTCGTTTTTGCATCTTTCACGATGGTCGCGTTCGTGAAGGCATAATAGCTATTCGACGGACTTGCGACGTCATTAATCGGGAAAGTGACTTGAGAAAAGAGAGACGTGCTCACGAAGAGGAACAGGGCTCCCAGCCAAAAAGGTTGAAATTTTTTCATTCGTTGATTTTTGTTGGAGATTAAAGATAGAAAATTTTTGTCTTTGGCCTATCTTTGTCTACACATTTTGCCTAAGTCAATCATGAACACTGCTCAAACTATCGCCACCTTAGTGGCGAGTCCTGAATCCCACGCCCGTTTTTTGAACACGCTTTCCTTCATGGAAAATTCCGGCGCTCGCAAGATTTCTAAATTTGAGCACAAAAAAGAGGTCAGCCTGATCATCTTAAAACACGCCGCGGAAGAACACCGCCACGCCTATTACCTGAAGAAACAGATTAGCAAATTAGTCCCGTCCGGCTTTGAGACCTACGACGATTTCTTCTTAATCAACCCGCGCTCTTCCCGCTTCTATCTAGACGTGTTAGACCTGCGCGTCAGCCAATATGCGAAGAAAAAATTAGGGCTTGCTGGCTATGACGTGAAATGGGCAGCCTATTTATTAGTCACCTACGCCATAGAATTACGCGCAGACGAATTGTATCCGATTTACCAGCAAATTCTGACTGAAACAAAATCAAAAGTCCAAGTGAAATCCATCATTGTGGAAGAAGAGGGACATTTGGAGGAAATGATCTCCCAGTTAAAAGCTACTTGGCCAGACTGGGACCAGCACGCCGCCGTGGCCGTTCAGATCGAAACGGAATTGTATCAGGACTGGGTGAGCTCGCTGGTTGCGTAGTTCACAAAACGTGAACTTCTCCCGTTTTTATCAACAAACTTTTAATCTCGCCATTCACCTTCACTTTCGCGGTGCTTCCTTTCATCCCTTTCAGGTGCAAGGACGTCACTTTCCCGTCTTTCCAGCTCATCGAAACCTCGAATCCACCACGCGTTTTTAAGCCAGAAACCGTTCCCTCGGAAGCCCAAGCCGCAGGCAAGGCTGGAAGAGTTTCGATTAATTCTGGAGTAGATTGGATTAACATTTCTGCCACTGCCGCGGAACCACCAAAGTTGCCATCGATCTGGAATGGAGGGTGGGCGTCGAACAAGTTCGGATAGGTGCCACCGCCGCGGGCGTAGTTCACTTTTACGCCGTCTGGTTCTACGTATTTCAACAGTTCACGGTACATTTTATAGGCGTGATCTCCGTCGCGCAGACGTGCCCAGAGGTTAATTCTCCAGCCTTTGGACCAGCCGGTTGTCTCATCTCCCTTAATTTCTAAGGTCTTTTTAGCCGCCGCTGCAATCGTTGGTGTTTCGGCTACCGTCACGTGCGTTCCTGGGTATAAACCGTATAAATGCGATTGGTGGCGGTGCTTGGGATCCGTGTCCTCCCAGTCGAAATACCATTCTTGTAGATTGCCTTTCGCTCCTACTTGATAGGGAAGTATACGGGCCAAAGCCTTTTCTAAAGACGCCTGAAAAGCCGGGTCTTTTTGCAGGATTTTTTCAGCCGCGATTAAGTCCAAAAACAATTCGCGAATCATCGCCAAATCCGCCGTTGCCCCATAGGCCGTCGCCCCTTGGTAACCCGTAGGTGTGACGAATTTGTTCTCTGGCGAAGTCGATGGGGACGTGATCAAACGACCATTTTTATCCTCAATTAACCAATACAGGCAGAATTCAGCCGCGCCGCGCATCAATGGATAGGCCTTCGCCTCTAGGAATTTTTTATCCTGCGTGAACAAATAATGTTCCCACAAATGGGTCGAAGCCCAGGTAGCACCCATTGGCCAGTTCGCCCAGCTCGGGTCACCGTTTCCGAAATCCCCCACGGGGTTCGACATCGCCCAAATATCCGAATTGTGGTGAACCACCCAACCCGGCGCATTGTAAAACGTCTTCGCCGTAATGCGCCCCGTCTTTTCTAAGTTCTCTAAGAAGCCCAAAAAAGGCGCGTGCATCTCGCTCAAATTCGTATTTTCCGCCAGCCAATAATTTTCTTCGGCATTAATATTCATCGTATAATTACTCGACCAAGGCGGTTGAATGTGTGGATTCCAAAGCCCTTGTAAGTTCGCTGGAACGCTAGGCGTCCGCGAGCTCGAGATCAATAAATACCGCCCAAACTGGAAGTACAAGGTTTCGAGATAGTTGTCCTTCTCGCCTTTGGCATAACGACGTAACCGCTCATCCGTTGGCAATTCCGGCGCATTATCCGCCGGCAAACTCAAGTTCACGCGCTTGAAATACGGTTGGTAATCCGCTAAATGGCGCGCTAATAATTGCTCCGCTCCCTTAAAGCTGGCCGCCTGCAAACGCTTCTCGGAAAGCTCATCCTCATTCAAACCCTCTTTCGATGGGCTCTTGTCAAAGCCATTAAAACTCGTCGCCATCGTCACTAAAATCGTCGCGTCCGTTCCGCCCACCATCTGCAACGTCGAATCCGTTCTCAGCACTTTCCCGTCCGCGGATTGAATCAAAATATCCGAAGCAAAACGCGTTCCCTTGTTCTCATCAAACATAATCGGATTTCCTTTCTTGCGCACATAATTCGGATCCGCTCGCACCGGCGCCGTGCCCTTTGCGTGTAGGTGATTAATGGTTGATTTGGTCGAATAACGCAACAAGGACTTGAATTGAACCGTAAAATTCAACCCTTTTTTCTCCTTACTCGTTAAGTGTATCACGAACACATTGTCCGGATGCGAGAAGAAATATTCCTTGCGAATTTCGTTCGTGCCCGCGTGGTAATGCACCGTCGAAACCGCCTTGTCTAAATTCAATTCGCGGCGGTATTCCGTCGGATTCTCGTGATTAAAATCGACATATAAGGTTCCCAGCGGCGCATAGGACTCGGAGAATTTGCCTTGTATTTTACGGACCAAAGAATCTGCCGCCTTATAATTCTCCAGACGCAAAGCCTCGCGGACCGCCGGCAAATTTTTATACGCCTCCTTGTTCATATAGGGATCCATGGGCTCCCCAGACCACAAAGTCAGATCATTTAGAAAGATTTTATCGCTCTTTGTTCCGCCAAAAACCGTCGCCCCCTGCTTCCCATTTCCGAGCACAAGCGCCTCTTCAAAATACGTAGCCGGCTTATCGTACCACAATCGCATGGGTTTCTGCTGTGCGAAAGTGCTGAATGCCAAAAGTGTTAAAAAAAGGATGCGCATAGGTTTATTTTTTGATGGCCAAACGGCCCGTGTAGTCAATTCGCTGTAATAATATCGAAGTCTTTTGCTCTGCAAAATACTCGTCCACCGCTTTTCTACAGCCTTCCCAGTGGCCATAATCGTCGATGAT